>JAHEYX010000148.1 GCA_023251415.1 Chitinophagales bacterium | reverse complement strand
AGCCTTCGCCTTGTAAACGATGTGGCGAAAATCGATAACCGGTGCCACCATACTTGGGTGAAGTAGCGATTTGAATGCCCCATTCTTCCGGAATATGTAAGGCAATACTGGTCGCATGAAACGTATTCAGTATGCTATCCAGCACTTCTTCATTTTCTTCCGGTGAAAACGAGCAGGTGCTGTAAATTAAATAACCACCAACACGTAAAGCCGACCAACTGTCGTGAATAATACGTTGTTGCCGCTTTTGACACACCATCACTTGCTCGGGCGACCACTCATTAATGGCATTGGCATCTTTTCGAAACAAGCCACTTCCGCTGCAAGGTGCATCGATTAACAGCAAATCAAACAGTTGATGCAGAGCACCTAGTTCAAGCGGATCGGCACTGGTTACAATGGTATTCGTTGCTCCCCATTTACTCAAGTTTTCTACGAGCGCACCAACTCGTGTTCGAATAATTTCGTTCGACACCAGTAAGCTATTATCAGGTAAACAATCGGCCAGTAAAGTACTTTTACCACCGGGTGCTGCACACAAATCCAAAACCCGAATCGGTGTCGTTTTTGGTAAAACTTGTTCGATAACTGTGGCAATAAACATAGAGCTGGCTTCTTGCACATAATACGCTCCGGCATGCAATAATGGATCGTGCGTAAAGTAGGGACGCTCACGCAAATATCGACCTTGTTGACACCATGGCACCACAGATTCGGATGCAAAGGCATTACTAGCTTTTCGTTTATTTAATCGAATTGAAGTTACTGCAGCCTGTTGTTGAGCGGCCACAAATGCAGCTTCATTCCATTCCGGCAATGCACTTAATTTTTGCAATAAAAATTCCGGAACAGTAATCATGTATTATTAATTTGAAGCATTATACGCTTAAGCTGCCAAACAATTGCTCCAAACGCGTTTTCTTTAAAATTTTTTGTCCTTGTTCGCCACTCGCTATTAATCGTTCTCCAACTTTTGCAGTGTAGGTACAGATGATTTCATTTTTCTGAATCGACTTCACAGTAGCTTCAAATTCAACGGTGCTGTTTTCAAGTGCAGGTGATTGATGTTGTACCGTTACAAAAGTGCCTATGCCTTCTTCATCCGCTTCTTTCATTTCTAGAACAAATAAGCGGCAACACCATTCAGCATCGCGGGCTAATGCAAACGTAGCATACACGGGATGTACAGCCCCGCTATCAAAAGCAGCAGTATCGGCTGTTGTAACTTTACGTTCAAATGTTTTTTTATCGCCTACTTGAAATGGATTCAACATAATTACTTCTTCGTTTCTACATTCAGCAATTTAAAGTTGTTTAATGCAAAACCGGGGCGTTCGATGTAGAAATTAACATTACCCCAACGTTTATGAATCGCTAAACGTCGCGTACTGGAGTTAAGGAAAATGTAAGGTTGTTGATCGTACACCATTTTTTGAAATGCTTTTACAAACGGAATACGTTTCGCCGGATCGAGGTGATAATTGCACGAATCAATTAAAGCATCGGTAGTAGCATCTCCAAAACCAACATAATTACTGCCGTGAGAAGCCCAATTTTCGCTGCTCCACAATTGCGAAAAATCATCTGCACCTGAAACACCTCCCCATGAACCCAATATCATATCGAAATCGTGTTGTTTGTTTTTATCGATAAAGGCTGACGGATCCATGATATTGATGTTAACGATAACACCCGCTTTTTTATAGGATTCAGCAATCATGTTCGCCATATCTTTCCAATCTACAACACTGTTCATGATGTTCAAATCTAATTTCAATTCCACCCGTTGACCATTTATTATTTTATCACGCGAACCATCATTGTTACTGTCTTTCCAACCGGCTTCATCCAACATTTTTTTGGCTTGCTCGATATCCAAAGGAATAGGCTTCAAATCGGTATTGTACTCCGGCTTCATCGGACTAACCATGCTGGTTATGCGTTTGCATTTGTTTTTGTAAATTACACTGATGATGTCATCAACCGGAGTCAATAAAGCCAAGGCACGGCGTACTTTAACATCGGTTAAAATTGCTTTATGCTTGATACCATCCGGTTTCATGTTTAAACCGATATAACTGTAGTTGAAATTCGTAACAAAACAACTGTTGTAGTTGGCATTAAATGCTGAATCCTCTTGCAAGGTCAACAGGGTTTTCATTGATAAAAAATTACTGGCATCCATCACTTGCGATTTAAATTCCAGCATCGTTGAATTTTGATCTTTATTCAACTTAAAAATAATTTTATCCGGAAAAGCTGCATCCGCAATACGATCCCCTTTAGCCCAATAATTCGCTTTTTTTGCCAGCGTAATTGTTTGTCCGTTTTCCCATGCGATAACTTTATACGGACCGGCACCTGCTAAGAAATTTGGATCATGACCATACTTCGGATCATTAAATAACGTAGCCCATGCTTTTAAATCAGCGTGTTTTTCTGCATTGAAACTTTTGTTGTGAAACTGTTCTATCGTATAGTTTTTCAAAACAGCTTGCGGATCAAAAAAGGAAGCTTGCAGAATCGGAAAATCAACTACCATTTCTATATTCTGCACATATTCCCTTTCCATTTTCATCACAAATTGCTGCGGGTTGCCTGCTACTTTTTCAATACTAAGCAAGTTTTTTAAATAGGGCTTTGCCTGCGGGTTATTGGTAAGTGGACACATATAAGCTTTGTAAGAAAAGATAACATCATCAACGGTAATTGGCGTATTATCATCCCATCTAGCTTCCGGACGTAAGGTGTAGGTGTATTCTAAATTATTTGCAGCTATTTTTGGGAAATCAACTGCTAAATCAGGCTTTACTTTACAATCTTCCAAACCCAAGCGCATAATATATTTATGGGTATAGTTATTTATTAAACTGCGCACTTCATGATTGGAATTGGCCGGATGCAATTGATCAGGTTCGCCAATTATATGTACTACCAAACTATTATTGGTAGGCCATCCCTGCATCATTTCGGTGGCATCATCGATGTGCAGAAATTTCTTTCCGTCTTCACCGGCATATACTTTAACCGCTTCTGTTTGTTTTTTTGATTTACTGCCCGTACAAGCAGCTATTCCGGCTATTAAGCCTACACTGCTTAAAACAAGCAATGTACGTTTCATTAAATATTGCATTTTCATGAATTGGTGTTATGTAACAAATATATTGAAATTAGCAGTATGGGACTGATTACGACACGCGTAATTAATAACATCAGCACGTGAATTGTTTAAATGAACACTATCAAGCTTTATTCATGACGCAACGCCGTTATTGGATTTAAGCGCGATGCCTTTACTGCAGGATATACCCCGGCAACAATTCCAACCACAAAACACAAAATCAATCCACCAAAAATCCATAACCATGGAATAATCATGCTGCCTTTAAATATCGAAATGGCAATCAGGTTACCTAGTAATAAACCTAAGATAATTCCTAATACACCGCCGATTTGACAAATTAAAATGGCTTCAGTAAACAACTGTACCCGTATATTGGTATTGGTTGCTCCAATGGCTTTACACAAACCAATTTCACGAGTTCGCTCATTTACACTCACCAACATAATATTCATTAAACCAATAGCTGCACCCAATAAAGTAATGATTCCGATAAAAACGGCTGCCATTCTTACATAATACAAATTCTCGAACAACTCTTGCGCGAGATCGGTGCTACGGCGGGTTTCAAAATCGTTTTCTTCTTTTAAATTGTTTTTACGCACTACCCGAAACAAGCCCTCCGCTTCACTCACAGCTCCTTCTAACATGGCTGTATTATTGACCGCTATCGTTACTACATACGAAACATTGTTCTCTTTACCGCTTAAAAAGGTGCGTCGCGCATTAGTAACAGAAATATACATGGTATTATCTGTATTCATAAACCCGCTTACTCCCTTCGACTTTAATACACCTGCTACCCGGTATTTCTTTTCATTCAAACTAATTACTTGATTAACGGCCTTTATGGGGTTGCGGAATAATAAGGCCGCAACATCCGGACCTAATACAACCACATTGGCACCATCTGTTGTTTCTTGGTGACTGAATGGACGACCGGCTGCAAACTCATAACCCGATACTTCAAAGTAATTTTCATCAACACCAAATAAACCAACATTAGGATGGGTTTTCTTTGAAGCGTATTCAGCCGTAAGTGTTCCGGCTACTCGTACATTAATTGAAACTTTTGCCGGATAGTTAAATACGCGTTTAAATAATTGGGCTTGTTCGTATTTGATACGTTGATAGGTCTTTGCTTTTTTACCGCGACGACCAACATGAAACGAGGCTTCTTTATTTCGAAACGAAAATGAATTAGCCCCCATGCTACTGAAATTAGTACTGATACTACCTTCTATACCATCAATAATGGTTAAAATACCTACTAGTGCCAATATACCGAATGCAATGATTAATACCGTAAGTACGGTACGCAACATATTGCCGCGTATGGCTCGAAAGGCTAGTCGGATAATTTCAGCTAATTTCATTCGAAGAAAAGTAAGCTAGTGCTTTGATTGCGCTAATTTACACTTTTCATTGGATACTAAAAGGTAATCCTTAAGAATAACAGCAATTCTGCTTATTTTAAGCAGGGGTATTGTATTATAATGCTAAATTCAACTTAAAATGATGAACCGTATTCAAATTTAACTGTTCAGGTAATATAAATTTAACCGTGGTTGTACTCCCTTGCTCTGCTGCTATTGGTTGATTAATAGTTGCTAAAATGCCTCCTTTTGCATCTACCAATTGCAAGGCTAATTGATTGTTAAAAGCTGAGTTAGCATGTATTTGAAGCGGAACCTCTTTCGATTCGGTTAAACTGATGAAATCAGCTACTGTAATACCTGCTTTTTGCAAGGCACTTTGCAATTGTACCTGAAAAACTTCGGGTTGTTTTAAACAGTATTTACCCGGTGTTTGTGCTTTTCGTATGGCCTCCACATTGGAAGGTGCATCTGAAGTAACCGCTACCGGAGCCTTTTTCGAGTTAGAACAGGCTGCAAAAAACAACAGTAGTAAGGCAATAAGTGAAGTTAATTTCATAACCGTAGGATTTATGTTAAAACTATACTACAAGTCAAAAAGCTGTAGGTTCATTTATTTTCCCATTTTTTTGACACACTGTACAACACGCCAACACCCTATTTCTTATCCGTCGAAACTGCTGCAATTGGAAACAATTCAACCCGCACGCGCGCTACACGCAGTTTACTCATTTGCTGCACTTTAAATTCGTAGTGCTTGAATTTCACCTTTTCATCAACCTTCGGAATTTTACCGAATAATTCCAATACCAAACCGGCTATGGTATCCGATTCGCCTTTTACATCATCAAAAGTGTCTACAGGTAAGTTTAATATCCGACAAACATCATTTAGCAACAGCTTTCCATCAAATACAAAAGTAGTCTCATTAATGCGTGAATAATGCTGTTCGTCTTGCTCGTCAAATTCATCTTTGATATCGCCTATAATTTCTTCCATGATATCTTCTAAAGTTACCAAACCGGCTGTTCCGCCATATTCATCCACCACAATTGCCAAATGCATACGTTTGGTTTGAAACTCTTTCAACAAGTCATTAATTTTTTTATGCTCCGGTATAAAGAATGGTGGGCGAATTAAACTGTGCCAATCAAAATCGGCTTCGCGATCAATGTATTCCAACAAATCTTTAGTAAACAAAACGCCTTTTACCGAATCTACATCATCCATAAAAACCGGCATTCGCGAATAACCGGCATCTTTAACAAAGGCCATTAGTGCTTTAAAATCAAGTTGATAATCGATGCCCACGATATCCATTCTGGAACGCATAATTTGCTTCACACTGATATTACCAAAGCGAGCAATGCCTTTTAAAATCGAAACTTCTTGCTTAGAGGTCTTATCGTGTAAGGCAATGTCAATTGCGTGCGCGATTTCATCGGCATCTACTTCAGCCGATTTCTTTTTCATTAAACGCTTTTCGATAATCTTGGTAAATGAACTTAAAAAGCTGCTGAGTGGTGTAAACAATCGCACCATCAAACCTAATGGAATAGCCATTAATAATGCCACACGAATATTGTGTTGGTTCGCATAAACTTTAGGTGATACTTCGCCAAACAATACCAAGAAAAAAGTAACCACTCCTATCTCCAACAACAACTCTAACCAGGGTTCTAGGTTGTAAGGATGTAGAATAGAATATGTAACTACCACCACCGCAATATTTAAAAAGCTGTTGGCAATTAATATGGTGGCTAATAATTTACGTGGTTCTTCCAATAAGCGAATAATATTATCGGCCGAGGTTTTGTACTTTTTACGCAAGGCCGTTAAATCTTTCGAAGCCAAAGAAAAGAATGCTACTTCTGTACCGGCCATTAATGCCGAACAAACCAATAATACCAGGATTAATAGAATATTAAAAAACAAGAAAGTTGCTGTTACTCCGCTTGGAGCATTGAGTAAAAAAGCAAGTGGTAATTGTACCGAGGGAGGTTGTGTGTCCAAAATAACTAAGTTTCGTTAAACAATTGCAGTTCGATTATTGGGTAATTCTACTGCTTTACAAATTAAAAGGGCAAATCATCATCAGCACTGTCGATAGGCGTCATTGGAGATGGTGCAGGTGCCGGGGCTGAAGTTTGTGAATAGACTGAAGCTCCGGCAGCAGGTGCTCCGGGAGCTCCAGGCGTATTTTCACGTCGTTCGAGCATTTGAAAATTCTCAGCTCGAATTTCAGTGATGTACTTTTTATTACCGTCTTTATCATCATAACTGCGATTACGTATTTTTCCTTCTACATACACCGCCATTCCTTTACGTAAATACTTTTGTGCAATTTCGGCCAAGGTGCCCCAAATAACAATATTATGCCATTCGGTTTGCTCTTGACGATTACCGGTTTTGTCTTTGTAATATTCGGTGGTTGCTAGCGTAAACTTAGCCAACATGCCGCCTCCTTCAAAATTTTGAATTTCCGGATCTTTGCCCAGGTGTCCAATCAACATGACTTTGTTTAAACCTCTCATAATAGTAATTGTTTGTAGTGGTGATTTTTTACTTTTTAAAGGTAGTAAATTTTTTAATTACACAAATGCCCCTTTGCCTGTGGAGAAAAGTTGCGCACAAAAATAAGCTTCCCCGCTCAATTCTTTAGTTTTGTAGCACATACCAAGCCTATGAGCCCCGTAATCACGCTATTATTTGTCCTTTTATACTTTGCTGTACTCTATTTGGTGGCCTATTTTACTGGAAAAGGCGCCAATGAACATAGTTTTTTTATCGGAAACCGCAACTCTAATTGGCTGGTAGTGGCTTACGGCATGATTGGTACCTCTTTGAGCGGCGTAACTTTTATGAGCGTTCCGGGAGACGTTGGAACCACCCATTTTGCTTATTTTCAAATTGTAATTGGCTATTTATTGGGGTATATGGTGGTGGCAGGCGTACTGTTGCCTTTATATTACCGTTTGCAACTGACCTCCATCTATAACTATTTGCTCACCCGTTTTGGCAATGCTACCTATAAAACCGGCGCTTCTTTTTTCTTGCTTTCGCGGACATTGGGGGCCACGCTGCGCTTGTTTTTGGTTAT
>JAHEYX010000147.1:5913-7610 GCA_023251415.1 Chitinophagales bacterium | reverse complement strand
TACAATCGGAATTGTTTACAGAAAAACCAAATGGAGCAGTTAAAGAACATAACATTACAATTCCACCTGTACCATAACCATCATGATCAGCATCCACATAATAAGCTTGTGCGGCATGAATGGTATTGTCATTATCATTGCAATCACCACTGCTTGTTGCAGTTTGATTATAACCTGCACCAGGACTAGTACAAGCCGAAGCTGTTGATACATAATAACCATCATTATCGGCATCTAAATACCAGGTAGTTGGAGTATTTATGGTAATAGCGAAACTGTGTTCATTTGAACAAGCTCCATTTACCGCATAAACAAATAAAGTTTGCGAAGTTGAAATGGTATTGCCTGCTGATAAAGCGGTGCCGCTTCCACCCGAACCGGTAAAGTAGTTGCCTACTGTTAATGCCGGTAATGCATAAGGTCCACAAGAAGTTACATTAGCCGGAGCATCGGCATTTGGTGTACCATCGATACTTGTTCCTTGAATGGCAAAATCATACGTTGCTTCATTACAATCGTTATTTGTAAAAGTGATGGTCGCAGTTTTGACACCTGGAGTGCTTGGATCGAATTTAACTTGAAAGGTAGTAGAACCTGCTGCCGCTATGCTATTGGAAGGATTTGCCGTAACGCTAAAATCGGCAGCATTGGTCCCACTGATACTTGGGTTAGCTAATGTTAAAGTAGCAGTACCGGTATTTTTAATAGTAAAAGTGCGTAGTACACTTCCATTGCACAGGTCCTGATTACCAAAATCAGTATGGTCATTAACAAATGGACTCACATCTCCATCAGCAATTGAAATGCCGTTGCCTTGAACATCAACTTCCGGATCAACCCCGGTACCTTCTATAGCGAAATCATATACACTTTCATTAGCATCGTTATTATTTACAGTGATGGTTGCTGAACGAGTGCCCGCAGCCGAAGGATTAAAAGTTACTTGAAAAGTTGTTGTTCCGGCTGCGGCTACTGTAGAGGCCGGAAATGCAGTCACCGTAAAATCAGCAGCATTGGTACCGCTAATAGCTACGCTGGAAACAGTTAAACTACCTGAACCAGAATTAGCAATAGTATATGTACGCGTAATAGTACCAGAACAAACCGACTGGTTTCCAAAATCGGTATGATCAGTTGTTGTTGGAGTTGCATCACCATCAATTATTGAAACACCATTTCCTTGAACATCAATTTCCGGAGCAGAAGCCACGGTTTCTAATATTCTAAAATTGTCGATAGCCCATTCTTCACTTCCTCCATTAGAAAACACTCGGATTCTTAATTTTAAAGTATGTGCTGTTCCATTAGCTGTTCCTGGAATTGCCTTAGTAAATTCAGTAAATGCTTGTGTTAAACGTGTTCCATCGCCAATAAAATCACCATTCGTGTCTTCTTGTAAACTTTTACCGGTTGTTGGAGGAACACCAGCTGCAATATTGTTGCCAAAGAAAGCTATCAATTGACTATAAGCTGCACCATCAACAGAATATTCGACAAGTATATAATCATTACTCGGGCTGGTGAAAATACCGAACCCTGAAGCCCCGCTGCCGGTATTAAAATTATCCCATGGTCCGTTGGTACCATTGGCTGCAAATAAGCCTTTGAAAGACACATTGGTTCGACCGGTAATATCTATGTTAGTCCATTCAATTTGTTGTTCTTCAGCACCTGCTCCAAATGGTGTATCGTGATCT
>JAHEYX010000147.1:0-5856 GCA_023251415.1 Chitinophagales bacterium | reverse complement strand
ACCGGCCCAAAAAAACGAGTTCGAAAATAAAGAATAACTGCTGTTAATTAAACTGATATCTGCATTAGTAGCTCTTCTAAAATAACTTATATTAGGCGGACCACCGGTACCAACGTTATTTTCAGGGGTACGTGTACCTCCTCCTAAATCAGTAGAAGAAGCATTTTCAAAATCATCTTGCCAAAATACCGTTTGGGCTTGAAGGTGGGTTATGGCCAATAAAGCAAAGGCCATAAGTAAAGTTAATTTTAATTTCATAAGATTGTATTGGGGTTAAGGATATTGCAGTAAATAAAAGCGATACAATAACTACTAATTTTTTTGTACCACATTGCTTTTGTAGGTGAAGGTAAAGGCAACTACTAACAATTGCAGCTTCAATTTTATAAGTGCATGTCTTCTTTTGATAAGTGAAAATAAATCGCTTATCCACCAATATTGTTAAAAACTAACCTTGAAAAAAGTAATGAAACGATGCGTTTATTATTTAGCCTTACGCTTTAAAATAAATGCACTAATTAAAGCTGCTAGAATACCTACCGGTAAAATTTCCATATAGGTATATAAAGTCTTGATCAGTGGATTTTTATATTGAACTATCATGTCGTTCATTTCTTTGGTCTTTGCTTCGATGCTAGCTGCTGAGGCACCACTGTCTTTTAGTTCTTTAATCATGTGCGCGGCATATTTATCCATAAAGTCGGGCATAAAAAACGTATTGTCGATGACCCAGGATACCACATATAATGTTGATGCAATAAATACCATGAGCATTCCTAAACCAAAAGCTTTTCCGAAACCAATATAACCACCTAAATAATTATTGCGGTACTGACGTAAACCAATAAACACCAAAGAAAAGGAAATCAACATGGCTGAATAACCAATGATCATGCTTAAACCATAATTGGTTTCTCCATCGCAATGACTGAAATAATTCATCGAAACGAGCATAAATGTTGAAACCAAAAGTCCGGCAATAAGACCGTAAAGGAGGATTGTTTTTTTCATGGGATAGTGGATTTTTTATGCAAAGGTGTTACAAAACAAATTATTTATACTCATACTTTCGGCCATTTTTTTAGAATAGTCGTTCTTAAACATTGATTTTCAATTAGTCAATCAATCGCAATGAACGTGCTTTATCAATGGCTTGTGTACGGCGATTAACCGCTAATTTTGAAAACAATTGCTGTATATGCGACTTTACTGTACTTAAGGACACCAACAATTGGGTAGCTATTTCTTGATTACTTTTACCACCTGCAATTAATTGCAAAATTTCTAATTCGCGTTTACTTAATCCAACTAATTCCAATTGTTGCAGATCCGGAATTGGCATCACAGCTTTTTCAATCGGCACTACTTTCTCAATTATTATTTCTTTTACAATCGGTATTTCACGTTCTACCACCACCTCTTTTTCAATAACCTTTAATTGTATTTTGGGTTTACGCAGCTTTAAACTGCCCCAAGCACCTAATACCATAAATACAAGGGCTATGCTCAGACTATATAAATCTATTGCGGTATTATAAATCACCAATTGTTGTTCGAGCCAATGGACAACAAATAACAATCCCCCCATTGCGAAAGAATAAAGCAACAGCAATTTAATTTTGGGAAATGTGATAGCGAATGAAGACATGGTATTGGTAGGTTTAGCAAGTTGTGATTGTTTAAAACTGAATCCATCAATTTCATTACTGTAAATTATTAATGAATTTAAGGATTAAACAAAAATATAAAAATAACAAACCGGCTGTTGCTGATGACGGTTTAAAATTGTTTCCATTGTTTATTAACCATCATTGTGTAAACCGATCGCCTTTCCAATTATCCGGATTTTTTTTGATATAATTTGAAATATTTTCAAAGGCCCATGCGCTGCGAATAATGATTTCATGATAATTGCGTTGCCATAATTTGCCGGGAAACGGTTTCCAACCCAATGTTTTAACACCACGAATATATTCATTCGTCGACATGGTTTTAAACCATTGGACGACCATCCCCAGGGGCGAACCTCCGTGTTCGCCCTCAATTCCATAAAATGGAGTCCCGTCCATTTGAGAATCATCATCATTATGGAAATTATTGTCGGTTTGATTGTTCACGTTATTTACAGCATCCGCGGTATTTTGATCATTTACATTATCGCAAATATCCGCCGAAGTATGATTGTTCACAGTATTGCGACCATCCACCGTATTTTTATTATATTCATTAATTTCATTATTTCCGGCATTTTGAATATTTCCGATATTTTTATTATCCGCAACGTTTTGATTATTTTCGTCGTTAATAATTTTCAAATCGTTATTATTAATTATTATCGGGCGGACACGCAGGTCCGCCCCGACGGAAGAATTAACAGCCGGATTGACAGCAGAACCTGTATTTTCGATAATACAATGAAAATGATTCGGCATAACAATCATTTCATGACATTTTATATCCGGAAATTTATTTTGCAATTCATAATACCATTTTTCAACCATTTTCCCGGCATCATTCAATTGCATTTTTCCGTTTACAACTTTTCCAAATAAATGTCTACGATCCTGACAACAAATCGTAATAAAATACGCGCCGGATTGCGAATAATCGTATCCTTTTAATCGCATCGAACGGCGATTGTGAATTTTCGGATTATAAACCATAACACATTTCAATCAATTGCTCCTTTTCACTTCTAATAACTATAACGCTAATATAAATCGATATGCTGAATTATTTCGTTAATGCATGCCTGTGAAATAAAATTTTTAATCATTAATTCCCCTGCCGTAATGGCGGGTGCTGCAATTCTCAATTATCCATTCTCCATTCTCAATTATTTTAATAATGCTTCTACTGGCGTTATTCGGTTTACATCAAATGCATCTAATACCGATTTGATATCGCGGAAACGTTGCGTGTCTTCATCAAAGAAACTCAATTGCAAGTTTCCGGCAGGCAATTGTTGCAATTGCTTTTTGTTATTTTCTTTAATCGATTTCTCTTCTAACTTATGCATAATTTCATTCGCCCTGTTAATCAAACTCAAAGGTATGCCGGCCATGCGCGCTACTTGTATACCAAAACTGTGTTGACTACCCCCTTCTTTTAACTTGCGTAAAAAGATAATTTTTTGATTCACCTCCTTCACACTCACGTTAAAATTCTTAATGCGCGGATACATTTCTGCCAACTCCGTTAACTCGTGATAGTGCGTTGCAAATAAGGTTTTAGGTCGTGCTAAAGGATGATTATGCAAATATTCCACAATACTCCAGGCTATCGATATACCGTCGTAGGTGGAAGTACCACGACCAATCTCATCCAATAAGATTAAACTATTGGCCGATACATTATTTAAAATACTGGCCGTTTCATTCATCTCTACCATAAACGTCGATTCCCCACTACTAATATTATCGGTTGCACCAACACGTGTAAATATTTTATCGACTATAGAAATTGTGGCATGTGTAGCCGGAACATAACTGCCCATTTGTGCCATCAAAACTATCAAAGCCGTTTGTCGCAACAATGCCGATTTACCTGCCATGTTTGGTCCGGTGATAATGATGATTTGTTGCGTCTCGGTATCTAAAAAAACATCATTCGGTACGTATGCTTCACCAACTGCCAATTGCTTTTCAATAACCGGGTGACGGCCATCTTTAATTTGCAAACGACCATCTTCTGTGATTTGTGGCAATACATAATTGTTCTGAACTGCCAATTGCGCAAAGCTTACCAAACAATCCAATTGTGCCGTTAGCGATGCATTTAATTGAATAGCCTGCACGTATTCTCCCATTTGCAATACCAATTCATTGAATAAACGAGATTCAATGGCTATCATCTTTTCTTCAGCCCCTAATATCTTTTCTTCAAATTGCTTTAATTCATCGGTAATATAACGTTCGGCATTGGTCAAGGTTTGTTTGCGTACCCAAGCCGCAGGTACTTTATCTTTGTGTACATTGGTTACTTCTAAATAATAACCAAACACCGAATTGAAACCAATTTTAAGCGAGCTGATTCCGGTTTCTTCTATGGCTTTCTGTTGCATCTTCAACATATAACCTTTGGATGATGATGCTATTTCACGCAACTCATCTAACTCTTCGTTAACACCGGCTGCTATAATGCCCCCTCTATTCACCAACATAGGCGCTTCGGGTAATATTTCTTTTTCTATCTTATCTTTAATGAAGGTACACGGATTAAGCAAATCGGCTAGTTTAGCCAATGCCGGATGTGCCGAACTTTGACACAATAATTTTATTTGCTCAATGCACACTAACGACTTTTTCAGATGAACCACTTCACGCGGATTAATACGCGCCAATGGTACTTTCGAAATGAGTCGCTCCAAATCGCCAATCTGTTTGAGGATCGGTATTAGTTGCGAACTGATTTGTGTATCGTTCACTAAAAAAGATACTGCCGATTGACGTTCTTCTATGGCTTTCTTTTCTTTCAAGGGTAAAATCAACCAGCGACGCAGCAATCGTGCACCCATTGGCGAAAGCGTATGATCGATAATTTTAATCAATGGCACACCATCCTGAAACGGCGCTTCCAACAACTCTAAATTCCGAATCGTGAATTTATCCAACCACACGTATTTCTCTTCGGCAATGCGCGCAATTGAAGCTATGTGTTTTAAATCGTTGTGCTCTGTATCTTTTAAATAATGAATAATAGCACCGGCAGCTATAATAGCCGGCATCATTTCATCAACCCCAAAACCTTTAAGCGATTGCGTTTCGAAATGACGCAATAAAATATCGCGCGTATAATCGTATTGAAACACCCAATCCTCGACATGAAACGTATAATAACGCGAACCGAAATGTAAAGCAAAAAATTTCGCAAATTGTTTAGAGAAGATAATTTCGGCCGGACGAAAACTCTGTAACAACTTTTCGATATAACCGATATTGCCTAGTGCCACTAAAAACTCGCCGGTAGAAATGTCGACAAACGAAATACCTATTGCTTCTGCACTCCCCTTCTCGTGTGCGGCATCAGCAGGAAATGCAATGCTACATAAGAAGTTATTGGTTTGGTGATTCAGAATTTTATCATTGATGGTTACACCCGGCGTCACTAATTCGGTTACACCACGCTTTACTATCGTTTTGGTTAATTTAGGATCTTCTAATTGATCACAAACCGCCACACGATAACCTGCTTTCACCAATTTCGGTAAATACGAATCCAAGGAATGATACGGGAAACCGGCTAATTCCATTTCACTGGCCGAGCCATTGCTTCGTTTGGTTAATACTATTCCTAAAATCTTGGAAGTAATAACCGCATCCGAACTAAAGGTTTCGTAAAAATCACCAACCCTAAACAACAATATAGCATCCGGGTATTTCGCCTTGATGCTGTTGTATTGTTTCATTAAAGGAGTCTCTTTCTGCATGGGAGGGCAAAAATAATCTTATTCAGGATATTATTAGTAATTCAATTTGCTGTGCGTCAATTAGAAAGTTAATCAAGCTGCTT
The DNA here is from genome assembly GCA_023251415.1 of Chitinophagales bacterium. GTDB lineage: Bacteria > Bacteroidota > Bacteroidia > Chitinophagales > CAIODY01 > JAHEYX01. The sequence continues at coordinate 345 of JAHEYX010000147.1, read as the reverse complement.
ATCAATGCCATTTAGCAAAGATTCAAAAGCAACTATCTGCTGTTTTCTTCTTGTCCGCCACAACTGTAATAATGGTTTTCGGGACTCTTTGTTACCGGCACCGTTGATTCACCGTCTTTTTTAGCTTGAATCATTTTAAGCGTTAAACGTGCTTTATCTTGTTGAATCCACGCTCTGTTTTTAGCATCTTGCTGAATATCGTAGAAACAAACCCCATCTACAAAGGTCTTTTGCACCACTGCAAAAACGCTTAACGGATTGGCATTCCACAACACCAAATCCGCATCTTTACCTACTTTAATACTGCCGGTATATGCATCCACATGCAGTAACTTAGCCGGATTA
>JAHEYX010000001.1 GCA_023251415.1 Chitinophagales bacterium | reverse complement strand
GTTATCCGGCTCTTACACTTTTGCACAAACGCATTGGCAAGATACCTTAGAAATGAAAAAGCCCAATCCTTCGGCCTTTGGCAAAGGATGGGTCATTGGCATAAACGCACAAGCCGGAGGTATACTTAAACATACGGTCAATTTCAAACCCGACCCGTATGGTATTGATTATGCCGTTGAGGTTTCGCTGCATCAACAAACCTTTGGCGCTCGTGCTTGGCATGCCAAATACCATTACCCGATGTGGGGTGCAACGCTCATTCTTAATCAATTCAGCAATGTACCGCATTTAGGACGTTCGGCTGCTTTGATTGCCGATATTCAATTTCCGCTGTTTCGAACCAAACGAGCAAAACTCTATTTTGGTTTGGGCGATGGCTTGGCCTATTTAACCAACACTTACGATGCGGTTAACGATACCATCAACAATGTTATTGGCTCACACATCAACGAAGTAACTCAATTTAAGTTATTGTTTAATTACCGCATCAGTGAACGCTGTGAAATGCGCATGATGGGCGCTTTCACACATTATTCCAATGCCCGCTATACCACACCAAACTTGGGTATTAATGTATATACAGGTGGTATAGGTTTGCAGTACTATTTAACCCGGGTGCCGGCTAATTTTAGACCGCGTTGGCCGGTTAAACGCAACCTGCATTTGCAAAAAAACATACAAGTGTCGTATGCCAGAAGCGAGTTTGCCATTACCGGAGGGCCTAAAATGCCTTCTTATACGATTTATATGGGCTTGTCTAAAAACTTAGGGTATTGCAATCGCTTGAATGCCGGTTTGTGGTACGAGTACAACAAAGGGGAACGAATTATTTATGATTTCTTTTTTCCAAGCGCAGGCGATGGTGTAGCAGAGGCCAGCCGCTTTGCTGCAGTATTTGGCGATGAAGTACTGTTTGGACGATTCAGTATTTCAGGTAATGTAGGCTTGTATTTGTATCAAGGTATTTTCAGACAATTTATTTCATTTCAGCAATTGGGGGTTAACTATACCTTATTACGATGGAATAAAATCAAACAACATGAAATATACACCGGTGTGCGTTTAAAGACGCATTTAGGGGTAGCCGAATATTTTGATACGATGATTGGATGCAGGTTTTAACGCTTGCAGCAAATCGTATTAACTCAATTTCTTTTGCAAAACTTCTTGCTCCATTCCTTGTTTAAAGGCCAGCAATTGTTGTTGAATTTTTGGATTAGAAGCACCCATTATTTGCAAGGCTAAGATACCTGCGTTTTTAGCGCCGTTAAGGGCTACAGTGGCCACGGGAACCCCGTTAGGCATTTGCAAAATCGACAATATGGAATCCCATCCGTCGATTGAATTGCTGGATTTTATAGGAACGCCAATGACAGGCAATGGTGTTATACTGGCCACCATACCCGGTAAATGAGCAGCGCCGCCGGCACCGGCAATGATTACTTTAATTCCTTTACTATGCGCTTCGGAAGCAAATTTCATCATCAACTTTGGTGTACGGTGTGCCGAAACCACGCGAGCAATTGTAGCAATACCCATACTTTGTAAAAAATCGTTGGCGGCTTTCATTACCGGCCAATCACTGTCGGAGCCCATAATTATAGCTACTTCCGGTGATGCTGTTTTTTTTACGCTTTTACTTTTAGTGTTTGTTTTACCCATTGTGCTATTTTTTTTGCTTCTGCTATTTGTTGATGCATGATTGTTACATGGCCCATTTTGCGCATTGGGCGTGTTTCTTTTTTACCATAGATATGCACTTTTACTCCAGCGGTGGCTAAACAATCGGAAAGGCCTTCATAAATAACCGGACCGCTAAATCCGGGCTCTCCCAATAAGTTTACCATTACGCTTGGTATCTTAACGGTGGTGCTGCCCAAAGGCAAATCCAATATGGCGCGAATATGCTGTTCGTATTGCGAAGTAAAGGCACTTTCGATGGTTTGATGTCCACTGTTGTGTGGGCGCGGCGCCACTTCGTTTACAATTACAGCACCTTCCTGATCTACAAAAAATTCAACGGCCAATAAGCCGCATAAATTAAATTCAACAATTAAACGTTCGGCTAATTGACGCGCTTGATGAGTTATTTCATCGGCTAAAGTGGCCGGAAACACCAATTCGTCCAATAAGTTAGCCCCATCATGAAAGTCCATTTGTACCGCCGGATAACTGCATACTTGACCGGATGGATTGCGACTTACTATAATGGCTATTTCGGTTTGAATAGGAACCATACGTTCTACAACCGAAGGCACATCCATTAATAAAGTTAAATCGGCAGCGCTTTTTATTACTTGAACCCCTTTACCATCATAACCGGCTTTACGCGATTTTTGTACAAATGGAAATTCAACCAACGCTTTTGTTTCGCCGGGTTGAATAGTTGTAGCAGCCAGAATAGCCGCCTTATCAGCAAACAGTAAAAAATCGGCAGTCGGTATTTGGTGCTGGCGGTAAAACGCTTTTTGTAAACCTTTATCTTGTATTAAAGCTAAAGCCTCCGGATCGGGATGAATGGCTACACCCTCTGCTTTTAAGCGGTGCAAGGCTTCTACATTCACATTTTCAATTTCAATGGTGAGCACATCGCATTGTTTGCCAAAAGTATAAACCGTATCAAAATCATTAAGGCTACCCAACACAAAGGCGTTACACAAATTGCGACAAGGCGAATCGGGTGAGGGATCGAGCACCATGGTGTAAATATCCCATGTATTGGTGCATTGCAACAGCATTTTCCCTAATTGTCCGCCACCTAAAATACCCAGTTTTTTTGTTCCCGAAAAGAATGAAGAAGTCATGGTTGTGAATGAGGCCGCAATTTCGCCAAAAAAAATGAAATGAAAGCGGATTTCTGAATGGAGCGACACTAATGAATTGAACTTAAAGGAATTTTATCGGTCCAATTGAAGGCCTTACCGAAAAAATTTTCTATTCCGCTTCAAAATATTTTATTTTTACCCGCATAGATGAAGAATATCCTAGTCGTATTGACCTGCTTACTCAGCCTAATCAACACAGCCTTGGCTCAAACCATTACGGTAAGCGGTAAGGTAAGCGATGCTCATACCGAAGAAACCTTGCCTTATAGCAGTGTTTATATTAAAGGCACCACCATTGGTACTACTACCGATGATCAAGGGCTTTATTCGATTAGCTTTAGTGTTGCTGCCGATACCATCGTGTTTTCATCGGTGGGCTATACCACTTTAAAACTGCCGCTTACTAAGGCATTGCAGCAAACCTTTAATGTGGAATTAGACCGGGCCAATTATTCATTAGCTACCACCACCATTTTTGCCGGTGAAGATCCTGCTGTTACCATTTTCAAGAAAGTTCAAAAAAACAAATCACATAACGATAAAGACAAACTCTCTTCCTATCAGTATGAAGTTTATAATAAGTTGGAAGTAGATGTAAACAAGATTAACGACAAAATGAAAAACAACAAATTGTTGAAGCCGTTCAATTTTGTTTACCATTACATGGACAGCACATCGGAGGAAAAGCCGTATTTGCCGATGTACCTCACCGAATCGATCAGTGATTTTTATGCTCGCAAATCGCCAAAGGCCAAAAAAGAAATTATTAAAGCCAGTCGATTGGCCGGCGGCAATAATGAAAGCATCAGTCAGTTTTTGGGAAGCATGTATCAGGATGTAAACATTTACGATAATCGAATGAGCTTATTGGGAGTTGATTTTATTAGTCCGATTGCTGCCGGCGGCTTGTTTTATTACAAATATGTATTGGTTGACAGCATGTATTTAGACGGGCGCAAATGTTATAAAGTAAGCTTTCACCCCAAGCGTGAAGGACAAAATACCTTTATTGGTGATTTGTGGATTAACGATACCACATGGGCTGTTAAGCGATTGAGTATGACCATGTCGAAGGGAGCCAACATCAACTACATCAGCCGAATGAGTTTGTATCAAGATTATGTGCCCGTTACTGACTCGGTATGGTTGTGTAAGAAAGATAAGTTTGTGGTTGACTTTATTTCTCCCAAAAAGAATTCACCCGGATTGATTGGTCGCAAGACAACTTCTTACAAAAATATTTTAGCCAATAACCCGCAGATTGATACCGTTTTCAAAGACAAAATGGACATTGTAACTATAAATGGTGCTACTGAAAAGCAGGATGATTATTGGAATCAAATCAGGCACGATACGCTTTCTAAAAACGAAAAGAACATTTATAAACTAGTTGATACCATTCAATCCTTACCGATTTATAAAACGTATTCGCAAGTATTAACAACGCTGGGTTCGGGTTATTTTCCTTCAGGCAAAGTGGAGTTTGGCCCCTGGTATTATTTGTTTGCCAAAAACCGTATTGAAGGGTACCGTGTTGGATTTGGGTTAGAAAGCACCAACTTATTCAGTAAAAAAGTATTGTTGAGTGCTTATGGGGCTTATGGATTTAAAGACTTAACCTATAAATTTGATTTAAAAGGAATATGGGTTCCAATAAAAAAACCGCGCTTAGAATTTCGTTCGCGTTATTTAAAAGACATCATCACTTATAATCAATTACCGGAAGAATTGGGCGAGAATAACGTGTTCGGTTTTTTAATGCGCCGCGTACCTTATCCGGCTAAATTAACCGGCAATGAAGAGTTTCAATTTTCGGTATTGAAAGAATGGATGCTGGGTTGGAGTGAAAAGGTGAGTTTAGTACAAAGTCAATTGCATCCGTATTTTGATTTAAAAAGCCAGAATAATTTTAACGGGCCGTTTGGAACGTATAATAATGCTGAAGTAATTTTAACCTCACGTTTTGCTTACCGCGAGAAATTTATTAGCGGCGAATTTTTACGAGCCAGCATAGGCAGTGATTACCCGATTGTAAGTGTAGAATTGCACAAAGGAATGAAAGGGTGGTTGGCCAGCAAATACAATTATCAAAAAGTAAGAATTCAAATTGATGATAATTTCCGTACCGGAATAATAGGCAGCTTCTATTATTCGATTATTGCAGAAAAGGTTTGGAACAAAGACCCCATGCCTATTTTCCTATTGGGAGTGATGCCGGGCAATGATACGTATTACTTCGACAAGTATGCTTTTAACAACATGAACCGTTATGAGTTTGTAGCGGATGAATACATCAGTGTTCGATTGAATGAATATTTGGGAGGGTTTCCGTTTAACTATGTACCGGCCATGAAAAAACTGAAATGGCGTACTTTCTTAGGCGGTAAAATGGTTTGGGGAAACATGAATCAACGCAACAAAGATTACAACGGATACATTGACGGACAAACCGTTAATCCGTTTGAGATTCCGGCGCATCAGCCTTATATTGAATTAGGAACCGGTATCGAAAACATCTTTAAAGTATTGCGTATTGATGCCGTTTGGCGTTTGAATTATTTAGAACCAACCAAGTATTTGTATGCGTCACCATTAGGCATTAAAGCCAGTTTGCAAGTTGAGTTTTAATGCAGCGCTTAATTTGAAGCACGATTACTGTTTTTCGAAAATGGCAAGGAGAAAATATGATAAGTTATTATTATATTTGTTTCCTTAACCCATTTACTTCACCACTAACTCCAATTCTATTTTATGAAAAAACTACTCAAAGCCCTTATGTGGCTCGTGATTGCCGTATTAGTACTCGCAATCGGCTTCGTTGCCTTTTTAGAAATACGAGGCATTCCTTCGTATCCCACCACTACATTATCCTTAAAAATTGAAAGCACACCGGAAAAAGTAGCTAATGGCGAAAAGATAGCGGCCATGTTGTGTAACGGTTGCCATTTATCGACGCAGACGAATAAAGTTACCGGACGATTAATGTTGGATTTGCCTAAAGAATTTGGAACTATACACTCTTTCAATATCACCCAAGATAAAGAATACGGTATAGGAAAATACAGCGATGCTGAATTGGTTTATTTGTTAAGAACCGGTATAAAGCGCGATGGCTCTTTTAATCCCGTTATGCCAAAGTTTGCCAAACTAAGTGATTACGACATTGAAAGTATCGTATCGTATTTGCATTCAGATCGGCCGGAAGTGCAAGCAAACAATACCCCGAATGTTGAATGTGACTATTCGCTGTTGTCGAAATTTTTATGTTTAGTTGCGTTTAAACCATCCGAGTACCCCGATAAACCTATTGCTAATCCCGACACCACTAACTTACTGGCTTATGGAAAATACCTGTGTGTCGATTTGTATGCCTGTTATGCCTGCCACAGTGCCGATTTTAAAACCTTAGATTACGTTAATCCCGAAAAGAGCGGCGGTTTCTTTGGAGGAGGAAATCATTTATTGGATTTAGAAGGCCGTTTGGTGTTGAGTGCGAATATTACACCGGATGAAGAAACCGGTATCGGCAACTGGAGTTTAGAGCGTTTTGATCGAGCATTGCGCAGCGGTTTGGTGCAAGATGGGCCGGCATTACGCTATCCGATGATGCCGCATGCTCGTTTAAGCGATTTGGAAGTGAAAGCAATATATTCCTATTTGAAGACCGTTCCGAAGTTAAAAAACAAGGTAGAACGTCATTTGGAATCGTAGTTATAGCAGGAATTAGAAGCCAAGAAAAAGAAGGATAAAAACTTTACTTGCAACCCTTATTGATTTATTTAACTTTGCCCACCTGAAATTTCAAATTTTAGGCTTAACATTGCATTCCATTTTATCAACTAAAACATTACCCAAAACACATGTCAGTTCTCGTTAATAAAAATTCGAAGATTATCGTTCAAGGATTTACAGGAAAAGAAGGCACCTTTCATGCCGAACAAATGATTGCTTATGGAACAAATGTAGTGGGTGGTGTAACCCCGGGTAAAGGAGGCAGCACGCATTTGGATAAACCGGTTTTTAATACTGTAGCCGATGCCGTGAAAGCAACCGGTGCTAATGTTTCTATCATTTTTGTACCACCAACCTTTGCGGCAGATGGTATTATGGAAGCTGCTGATGCTGGAATTGAATTAGTAGTATGTATAACCGAAGGTATTCCGGTGCAAGACATGGTGAAAGCGAAAGATTATTTAAGCGGAAAAAATACGCGTTTGATTGGACCAAACTGTCCGGGTGTTATTACAACCGACGAGGCTAAAGTAGGTATTATGCCGGGCTTTATTTTTAAAAAAGGTGGCGTAGGGATTGTTTCAAAAAGCGGTACTTTAACCTATGAAGCAGCAGATCAAGTGGCGAAAGCCGGTTTAGGTGTTACTACAGCTATTGGTATTGGTGGCGACCCTATTATTGGAACTACTACTAAAGAAGCAGTTGAATTGTTGATGAACGATCCGGAAACCAAAGGAATTGTAATGATAGGTGAAATTGGCGGAGGCATGGAAGCTGAAGCAGCACGTTGGATTAAAGAAAATGGAACCAAACCGGTTGTAGGATTTATTGCCGGACAAACTGCACCTCCGGGCCGTCGTATGGGACATGCCGGTGCAATTGTAGGTGGTGCCGATGATACGGCTGCAGCCAAAATGAAAATCATGCGTGAATGTGGTATCCACGTGGTTGATAGCCCTGCAGATATTGGTAAAACAATGGCTAAAGTATTAGGAAACTAATGCTAACCGAATTCGATAAAAAAATAAAACCCCATTTGATTTCAGATGGGGTTTTTTATTGGGCAAAAGTGCATGTTTTATCTAAGCGTATACTCCAACCTCCCCATAAAGTAATGTCGTAATATCAACAGAGTAAACTCATATTATCATCGGAGCAATTCTGACCGACAAATTTTCAGGTCGGAATACCTTCGGAGTAATGTCATAATACATTTCGAGCAATTCATATTAGCTCCGGAATAAACTCAAAATATCAACGGAGTAATGTCATAATATCAACGAAGCAATTCCGACCCCCAAAAAAGTAATGTCATAATATCAACGGAGTAATGTCGTAATATCAACAGAGTAAACTCATATTATCATCGGAGCAATTCAGACTGACAAATTTTCAGGTCGTAATATCAACGGAGTAATGTCATAATATCAACGATTCAATTCCAACTTTCAAAAAAGCAATGTCATAATACATTCCGAGCAATTCGTAGTAGCTCCGAAGAAATGTTGTACTACTTTCCAAACAACTTGCCGTTGCTATAAACCTAAAAAATCGTTTACCTAAGTCATTCGATATGCAATAAAGTAACGGGTTGCTTATAGCGCTACTTGCGTAAACCGGTCATGATAATTTACTAATTCAACAACTAATCCTACTATTTAAAGAGTTAAAAAAATGATTTTATAGTAAAATAAGCGGTGGTTTAGTTGTGACCATAAGCGATTTTAAATAGTATTGTTATTTAAAACAAGCACTAATGATTACGGCAGAACTTTTTAACCAAGAATTTGAAGGGCTTATAGGACCATTACGTTCATTTATTTTACGCATCACGGCCAGTGTAGCTGATGCCGAAGACATTGTAAACGACACTTATATTAAAGCACTTGAACGTTTACAAACCTTTAGAGGCGAGTCGAGTTTAAAAACCTGGATTTTTACCATTGCCACCAATTTGGCCAAAGACAATTTGCGTGCGCAAAAGCGTTGGGTCGAAAACGTGACCGATATTACTAAAGAAGCGGCATTGCAAAACAAACAGTTTTTTCAAGAAGCCATGCATATTCGAATGAGCTCGCCCCAAGGGCAGTTTGAAGTAAAAGAACACGTTGCGTTTTGCTTTACTTGCATTTCAAAATCACTGCCATTAGAACAACAAATTTGTGTGTTTTTAAAAGAAGTGTACGAATTTAAAGTAGCCGAAATAGTAACGATACTCAACACTACCGAGGCCATGGTGAAATACTATTTGCATACCGGTCGCTCCAAAATGATTCAAGTATTTGATGGCCGCTGTGCGTTAATTAATAAAACCGGCGTTTGCCATCAATGCTCCGAGTTGAACGGCATTTTTAATCCGAAACAAAATACGCAAGAGGAAATCATGAAAATTGAATTGGCCAAACAAGCCGAAAAAGGAGATAAAGAGCATCTTTTTGATCTTCGGATGCAAATTTTGCAAGAATTAGACCCGTTTAAATCAGGTGCTGCTGCTTTACAACTCCATCATTTAGAACACAATAGACAAGTAATGGAAAAATATTTAGAAAAAAAGCAGCTTTTACCCTATCGTTTTGTTTCGCTCAATCGTCAGAATTAAAACAAAACAAAAAAACATATTCCAATGAACACTACCACTACATTTCAAGCTAACGGAAAAGCAAGCACCGTAAAAACAACTTTTAGTCGCGAAACCGGCGTTAGCATTCCAATTAATGCAGCCGCTTCTATTGTATGGGCTTTATTAACCAACGCCTCTGATTATACCCGCTGGAACACTACCATAACTGCTATGGAAGGTACTATACAGGTTGGTTCCGGCATTCGTTTAAAATCGGTATTGGATGCCAAACGCACGTTTAAACTAAAAGTAAAAAGCATGGACACCGAAAAGCAAATGATTTGGGGCGATGCACAAGGTAATCGCGTATATACCATTAGCGAACAAGCCAACGGAACTGTAATTTTTACTATGGTTGAAAAAATTGTCAGCTTGTTTTTTCCGATGTATGCCAAATACATTCCACCATTTGATGGCGTATTTGAACAATTTGCAGCAGATTTGAAAAAGGAAGCTGAAACCATTGCAAAAACTAAATAATCCCAATTTAACAACACTACTTACAACTCATTTATAAACCCCTAACCTATACTTATGAAAAACAAAATCGGAACTAAAGAAAAACCTATGGTTTTGAAAACACCACCCTTAACCTCTGAATTCACTATGCATGTAGATGAAAAAGAGGGCAAAGAAGTATTGGTATGCACGGTCGGAAAAACAGTTCTGCTGTATGACATGCGCGCCATCAACGATCTGCACACCATGTTAAAAAAGCACGGCGACTGGATGGACTTAGGTAGCGCCGACGAACAAAAGCCTGCAAAAGACGGCACTGTTGAAGCTTGGGGGCGTTCCGAAAAAAATCCGGTGGGCGGTTGGTATGGCTTGAAGAAGGGCTTGCGAGGCCGTTTTGGTATGTATATGCCACCACTTTTAGAAGCATTGGGCTTAGCAGAAGTAACACACGAAGCAAAAAACAACAAAATGAAAGCGCGTTAATTTTTTATTCGCTTGCTAACGGCTTTTAAAGGATTGTTTAAGAAAAATAACGGACGCTGCAATCGGAAGTCTTATATTTAAGGCTTTTAAAACAAGCCATGAATTTCTATCAACCAAGCACACCGGGTTCTACTGAAACCACACCGAATCGCTTTAAGCAATTGCATCCGTTTTTTAAACTGTTGCTCTTAATAGCGGCTGTTTTGGTAGGGATGCTTATTTCACAAGGGATAAGTCTACTGCTTATTGCTGCATGGTATGGCGGACTTAATGTAGTGATTGAAGCAGTTGCCGATCCGCTCAAAAATCCAAAAATCATCAACCCCTTGAAGTGGCTGCAATTGATTTCAAGTATCGGTTCGTTTTTGATTCCGGCCTTATGCTACGGGTATTTATACAACGGCGATTGGACATCTTTTTTAAAGCTAAATGCTCCCCAATACAAAGGAAATTACTTGCTAACCACATTGGCTATTTTATTGCTTTTGCCTGTTTTTTCTTATGTAGTAGAATGGAATGAAGGCTTACATTTTGGCCCGTTTGACAGCTATTTTCGGGAAATGGAAAAAAGCGCCGAAGTATTAACCAAAGCGTTTTTACATACTACTTCGTGGTTAGGTTTTGGGTTTAACATGGTGGTGATTGCGCTTTCTGCGGCGGTTTGCGAAGAATTTTTATTTCGAGGCACACTTCAAAACTTATTGAAAGAATGGTTTAAAAATGAACACATTGCCATTTGGGTGGCTGCAGCCCTTTTTAGTTTATTTCATGCACAAATGCTGGGCTTTTTTCCGCGTATGTTAATTGGTGCTGTATTGGGCTATGTGTATGTGTGGAGCGGAAGTATATGGACCAATGTCTTGGCTCATTTTATCAATAATGGACTGCAGGTTGTACTTTATTTTTTTATGGTAAAAGGCTATTCGAGTATAGATACTGATAAAACCGACAGTTTCGGAATTATTCCTACTGCAGTTGCTACACTAATTGCTTTAGTAGTAATGTGGTGGATGTATAAAAATCGAGCGCAAGAACCACTTGCTTGCTATTGAAGTAACGGAATAAATAGACTATATAAATCCTAATCCGCCCGAATAACGTCCTTTACGCAAAGAATCTAAAGAAGGCGATTTAATTAACGCACCAACTTTGTAGGTAATGTGGCGACTGGCAAAAATGCCCAAACCGTTTTCAATATTGGTATAATCGGGTTGTACATTGCCTGCGGTAAAGCCTGATTGCGCTAGGGAAACATCCATATACGTTTTAAACACTGCACTTCCTGAATAAAGCAAAATATCAAAAGTAGTAGCTACACGCGCTAAGTTTTGATCTTTTTTGAGGTGCACATTCAAATAACTGAAAAAGTTTTGACCATTATAATTTGCTTCTAAATTTTCGCCGGTTAAATCACTCGAAGCCACAATATTGGTAGCAACCGGGCAATCAATGGTTTTGTAAGAAGTATCGTGTGAAACCTTGTTAATTTCGGTATAATGCATACGCACCACTACATCAAACACTTTTCCGTATTTGCCCGAAAGAAAAGAATATTTCACTTGATCTTGAGGATCGGAATAACGATTTACAAAGGTGATGTAATACGGATTGGTGAATGGATTCGGGTTAGTAAAGGTACTGTTGTTAACCAAATTGGTTTTGCTGCTGGCAATTACCGTTCCATCGGCTTTACGAATGCTTAAACGATAATAGTAAGCCGGATTTAGTTTGCTTTTTAAACGGTAAAAATAATTGGGTGAAGAAGCAAAAACACCGGCTTCTTTTTGAAATCCCGGAATGGTATCGCCATTTACCAAACTAAAGGTATGGGTGGTCATTTGCACATTCTTATCATTAAAGCCCATAATTTCAACTACCAATGAAGACGGGTAATACAACGAATCGGGTTTTTGAGCAACCAATAAGGCGCTGGTAACCGGGTCTACAAACACACGTTCTACCTTGATGTATTGCATAGAACTGTCGTAATCCAACAATCCGTATACAACCGGCACTTCTTTAAAAGGAGCATTAACAACGAAATCATTTTTGCAAGCACTAAATCCAAGTAGTGCAATAGCGAAGACGAGTAGTGATTTTTTCATGACAGGCAAATGTAATTGTTTTTATACAATTTCGAAGGCCGATATTTTAGCGTGGTAGCGGCGCTTTAAGAAGAGGTAAAATCCTTCGGAATGGTTGCATGAGAGGTTTTATTTAAATTACGAATCGAGTAGCAGTTGATTAGCTAAAAATAAGCTACTTCAATAAGTGGTTGCTAGCCTAATATTTTCTTTTACCTTTGGTTTGTTTCTGAAAGCGCAAATCTAACCAAACAGCATCTTGTTATGAGCACCGAACGTCGTATGAATGTAAATAAAATCACCACTCACGTCTTGCAAGCCATGAAAGAAAAAGGCGAAAAAATCAGTATGCTAACGGCGTATGATTTTTCATTGGCAAAAATTGTAGACCATGCCGGAATCGATATTATTCTGGTAGGTGATTCGGCAAGTAATGTAATGGCCGGTCATGACACCACCTTACCCATCACACTGGATCAAATGATTTACCACGCCAGTAGTGTTATGCGCGCTATTAACCGTGCTTTGGTGGTGGTCGATTTACCGTTTGGCTCTTATCAAGGAAACTCCAAAGAGGCATTACAATCTGCAATACGCATCATGAAAGAAAGTGGAGCCCATGCCGTAAAAATGGAAGGAGGTTTAGAAATCAAAGAATCGGTTTTGCGTATTTTATCTGCCGGGGTGCCGGTTATGGGACACTTAGGTCTTACACCACAATCCATCAATAAATTCGGTACTTATACGGTGCGTGCTACGGAAGAACGGGAAGCGGCTAAACTGATGGAGGATGCCTTATTGCTGGAGGAATTGGGTTGTTTCTCGATTGTTTTAGAAAAAATACCGGCTATTCTGGCTCGTGAAGTGGCTAAACAAGTAAAAGTTCCAATCATCGGCATCGGAGCCGGACCTGATGTTGATGGGCAAGTATTGGTATTACACGATATGTTGGGCATTAACCAAGGCTTTCATCCCCGCTTCTTACGTCGTTATTTGAATTTGTACGATGAAATTAAAGGCGCCGTAAGCAATTATATCGACGATGTTAAAAACTGCGATTTCCCGAATGCGCAAGAACAATACTAAGTCGCATTACGTTGTGCGATCAGTATGGCATGTGTTTTAAAAGCTTCTGAAGCTGTTGGCAATTCAACGGTTATCGTTTTCAGCAAGCTAAAGTTGTTGGCCGCTAAATAAGCTTGCATTTCTTCAATCTCGTAATAATACTGTAAAGTGCCGTCGCCGGTGCTTCCATACTTCATCCCCGATTGCGCATAATCGCCAACAATAAAACTAAAATAAACCAATCCCTTAGGGTAAAGTCTGTTCGCGCAATTGTGCAATAATTGACGCACTTCGTCTTCATTTAAATAAGGAATACAAAAGCCTGCAAATATGCTGTGATAGCGACTTTGTAATTGCTCCAGGTTACGTACATCCAATACCATAGCCGTAATTGACGGGTTATTGGTTTTTGCCAGCGCAATCATATTTGGTGCAAAGTCGATGGCGCAGATGTTTAAATCGGGACGCAACTGTAACAAGTAGCGCGTTAGGTTACCGGGTCCGCAGCCCAATTCCAATAAAGTATTGACATTAGCAGGCAGCAATTCGCAAAAGCATTGCATGGACTCGTTGTAAAAGTCGAGCTCCATAAATTTCTCGGCATAAACAGCAGCTACTTTATTCCAGGTCGTTAAAGTTATTTGGCGTTCATCGGCCATCACTAACAGCAAGCGCAAGTAAAGTGAAACACCACCACCGCAGCCAAACAGCCAATAATATGATAACCGATATCGGTTAAGTAAGCAGCCAGCGGCTTCATTTGATAGGTATAGGCAATGGCAATAGAAGATCCGGCAACACAACAGCCCAACAACAAGGCTACTTTAATGCCGTGAAAAAACAAGGTAGAGCTGTGTACCATTGACGCGTCGCAACACTCAGTAGTGGCGCCTAATACATAACATAAAGCAGCGCAAATTAATACGGTTAAGGCGTAACTGATTGCCAACAATTTTGGTAGGCCTTTGCGCCCTTCTTCTGTTGGAGCAGGTAAATTGTGCGATTTCATCCACAAAGTGCCAAACACTTTCGGATTAAACCATAGGGCACCAATAACGAAATAAGCAAAAGCAGCAAGTAGAATTTGCCACCAGCAAGCAATAAGATGTGACATAAAATAGTGGTTTAGTCTTCAAATATAAGTTATCCCATTTGAATTCAGCAATAAACAAGCAATAAAATTAAGGCTTAGGGGGTAAAAATGCCGCTTTGTAATTTAGAAGGCCTGATAAGCATCAGTCAATAAAGCACTTAATTAGTTTAAAAAATAAGCGGCAAGCACCTTACTTTTGCAACTCAAAATTTTAAAACCAATCCAATTCACTATGGAATTCCGTAAAGAAAAAGACACGATGGGCATTGTAGAAGTGCCGGCCAATGTATACTGGGGAGCACAAACACAGCGCAGTATAGATAATTTTAAAATTGCACAAGACATTAACCGTATGCCGAAAGAAATCATTCGTGCATTTGCAATTTTAAAGAAAGCGGCAGCCATTACAAATTTCGAAGCAGGAGTATTGCCGGAAGATAAATGCCAATTGATTTCAAAAGTATGTGATGAAATTTTGACCGGACAACACTTGGATCAATTTCCATTGGTGGTTTGGCAAACCGGTAGCGGCACGCAAAGCAACATGAATTGCAATGAGGTGATTGCTTATCGCGGACATGTATTACAAGGCGGCTCTTTATTGGAAGAAAAGAAATTTTTACACCCGAATGATGATGTCAATAAATCACAATCTTCAAACGATACTTTTCCAACGGCAATGCACATTGCGGCTTATCAAATGTTGATGGAAACAACGATTCCGGGTATCGAAAAATTGCGCAACACCTTAGATGCTAAAGCCAAAGCCTTTATGCAAGTTGTTAAAATTGGCCGTACGCACTTTATGGATGCAACGCCATTAACATTGGGACAAGAGTTTTCGGGTTATGTTTCGCAATTGGACCATGGTTTAAAAGCCATCAAGAATACTTTAGCTCATTTGAGTGAATTGGCTCTTGGCGGTACTGCCGTTGGTACAGGCATTAATACACCGGAGGGCTATGCCGAAAATGTAGCTAAACATATTGCTGCTATTAGTGGATTACCATTTATAACTGCAGCCAATAAATTTGAAGCCTTAGCAGCGCATGATGCGATTGTAGAAGCGCATGGGGCATTAAAAACGGTTGCGGTAAGTTTAATGAAAATAGCGAATGATATTCGTATGCTTTCGAGTGGACCTAGAAGCGGTATTGGTGAAATACATATTCCGGATAATGAACCGGGCTCTTCAATTATGCCGGGTAAAGTTAATCCTACACAATGTGAAGCCTTAACCATGATTGCTGCACAAGTGATGGGTAATGATGTCGCCATTAATGTGGGAGGGATGAACGGTCATTTTGAACTCAATGTGTTTAAGCCGGTAATGATTTATAATTTCTTACACAGTGCACGATTAATTGGAGAAGGTTGTATTAGCTTTAATGATAAATGTGCGGAAGGAATTTTACCGTTAGCAGATAATATTCGTAAACACGTAAACAACTCGTTAATGCTGGTAACGGCGTTGAATACTAAAATCGGGTATTACAAAGCTGCAGAAATTGCACAAACAGCCCACAAAAACGGAAGTACTTTAAAAGAAACTGCTATTGCTTTAGGTTATTTAACAGCCGAAGAGTTTGATGCTTGGGTGAAGCCGGAAGATATGGTCGGAAAGATATAAACCGTATAGTTTTGTTATACAAAAAAGCATGTTCGAAAGAGCATGCTTTTTTTATTTTAAGGTAGTGTTGATGCCGAAGTTGATTTAATATAAGATAAAACAACCCGAATGCTAACTTAATTAAACGCGCAATCAATTATCTAATCAATGTTAAATTGCCTTTCCATTGTTTAACAACACCCGATACTTTAGAAACTGTTTTAATTACATAATTGTAGTTTCCAATTTCAGCTTTTTCGCCTTTGTAATTACCGTCCCAACCTTGTGTATAATCGGTGGTATGAAAAACCTGTTCACCCCAACGGTTGAATACGCTTATTTCGGTTATGGCACTTACTGTTTTACCACGTGCTATGAAAACATCATTTTGATTATCGCCATTGGGCGTGAATGCGTTAGGTAATGCAATGTCTATTAAAAGATATTAAAATACTGTCGGATGAAACGCAACCGTCGCTTGATTTGGTTTGTACATAATACCAGGTGCTGTTTTTAGGCATCGTTGTCATTGAAGTGGCATCGACAGTAGTAAGTAAACTAAGCGGCGACCAAGCGATCACAGAATCGGAAGGGTTGGATAAAGCAGCTACTAAAGTAACCGATTCACCCGGCCAAATTAATGAGTCAGGCAAGGCTTTCAAATCAACCGAAGCATTAATATAGCTAAAAGTTGAAGTAACGATTGAATCGCATCCATAATAATTTACCAAAGTATCCTTATAAATAACTGAAGTAGTAAGCTGGTGACCATTTAAAAAATAGGGGTCGTTGGAATAAATTGCTTGAATTATGATTACTCTTTTCTGTTTAAAAATAATAATCGAACAAAACTCGAAGGCATTTTTGTGCTTTACAGAAAGATGTTTAGACAACAGTCTACAAAGCTTAACTAAAGTCAAAGTAAATGTTAAGAATAAGCATTATTTATTGTTTTTGCCTCCGAAATAATTTTTACTTTTGCGCCACAATTTAAATACAAACTAAATTTTATGCAGGAAAACGGAATTAAAAATACCGCAGTACCCTTGTCAGCTGCCGGTTTACATGATGTTACAAGTTG
The DNA here is from genome assembly GCA_023251415.1 of Chitinophagales bacterium. Taxonomy (GTDB): domain Bacteria; phylum Bacteroidota; class Bacteroidia; order Chitinophagales; family CAIODY01; genus JAHEYX01. The sequence goes on along the minus strand of JAHEYX010000001.1, from coordinate 14,045 downwards.
CAATTGGAATTTGACGCCTCAAGAATTAATGGATAAAGCTATCGCTTTAGGGCATGGTGTTTATGCTGATTCCGGAGCAATTGTTTTTGACAGTGGCGAATTCAGTGGTCGTTCACCAAAAGACCGTTATATTGTGCGTGATGCCATTACAGAAAACCATGTAAATTGGGGGGATGTAAATGTGGGAGTTACGGCTGAAGTTTTTGATGCTTTGCAAAAAGAAGTTTGTGATTATTATGCCGGTAAAGAAATTTTTGTGCGCGATAATTTTGTTTGTGCCAATCCTACTTATCGTTTAAATGTACGTACCATCAATGAAATACCTTACCACAACTTGTTTGTAGACAATATGTTCATGCGCCCATCTGATGCCGAAAAAGCAACGATGGTGCCTGATTGGACTATTTTGTGTGCGCCGGGTTATAAAACAGAAGCGGCTAAACACGGCTTACGTCAAGGTAATTTCGTTATTTTAAATTTCACTAAGAAAATGGTGTTGATTGCCGGAACAGGTTATGCCGGTGAAATGAAAAAATCAATTTTCTCGGTATTAAACTTCATCCTTCCGGTTAACCGTAATGTATTACCCATGCATTGTTCGGCAAATATTGGTCAGGATGGAGATACCGCTGTATTCTTTGGCTTAAGCGGAACCGGTAAAACAACCTTATCAGCCGATCCTAACCGGGATTTGATTGGTGATGACGAACACGGTTGGGCAGATGACGGCGTTTTCAATTTTGAAGGCGGCTGTTATGCTAAATGTGTTGATTTGACTGAAGAAAAAGAACCGCAAATTTTTAAAGCCATTAAACACGGTTGCGTATTAGAAAATGTAAAATTCTTCCCGGGCACTACCACTGCTGATTACAGCAATATTTCAAAAACCGAAAACACGCGTGCTGCCTATCCGATGACGCACATCGATAATGCAGTAAACCCAAGTGTGGGAGGTGTTCCAAGAAATATTTTCTTCTTGACTTGTGATGCCTTTGGGGTATTGCCTCCAATTGCTCGTTTAACTCCGGGTCAAGCTATGTACCACTTCATTAGCGGTTATACTGCTAAAGTAGCCGGAACAGAAGCCGGTATCAAAGATCCAACAACTACCTTCTCGGCTTGTTTTGGAGCTCCTTTCTTGCCATTACATCCAACCAAATATGCTGAAATGTTAGGCGAACGCATGCGTAAAACAGGCGCTAACGTTTGGTTAATCAATACCGGCTGGAGCGGAGGAAGCTTTGGTGTAGGTAACCGTATGAAATTAAGCTACACCCGTGCTATGATTACCGCTGCTTTAAAAGGCGAATTAAACGGGGTAAGCTTTGAAAACCATCCGGTTTTTGGATTGGCTATGCCTACTTCTTGTCCGAATGTACCGGCAGAAATCTTAAACCCTAAAAACACTTGGAGCGATGCGGCAGCTTATGATGCGAAAGCACAAGAATTAGCAAAACAATTTGTTAATAATTTTGCAAAATACGCTTCCCAAGCGAACGAAGAGATAATGTCGGCAGCACCAAAAATCTAAACAATTAATAGGTAAAGCGGTAATTTAGGCTTACCTTTGCACTTCAATTTTAAATATTAAAATATAATCACATGAAAAAAATCTTTTTATTCTCAGCAATGGCTGTATTAATGATGAGCAGCGTTGTAACTTTAAACTCTTGTAAAAAAGGTGCTGACGATCCTTCAATCTCTTTACGTTCACGTACTAGCCGTTTAGCCGGTAAATGGACTATTAGCACAGGTAACACTACTACTACCAACAACAATGGCGGTAGCACTTCAACTTCAACCACAACAATTGCAGGTACAACTGAAACTATCGTTGCTAACAACAATACTTCAATTGGTACAGTTGAATACACTATTGAATTCTTGAAAGACGGTACTTACACTTCAGTAATGAATGAAACATTCACCGGTTATTCTTCAAAAGTTACTTCAAACGGTACTTGGAACTTTGTTGCAGGTGGTAATGATTTGAATAACAAAGAAGCTGTTATTTTGAATCAATTGCAATCTACTGATGTTACTACTATTGGTAGTTCTTCATCTACAACAGTAACTTCTACTCCAAAATCTAGCAGTGTTTCTATCTGGAAAATCACTCGTTTAGCTAACAAAGAATTAGTGGTGACTTCTGATGACAGCTATTCTTCAGGTAGCAATAACTCTACTACAACTTCTACAATGACTTTCGTACAATAATTCGTACTTAAGCATTTATCTTATAAAAGCCCGATCAAACCGATCGGGCTTTTTTATTTGTACCCTCCCCCAAATCAGGGGATTCGATTATTCAATATTTCTGTTACCTTAGCGGTCCTTTTTTAAACCAAAACATTCAAACATGAGTAAAAAAATTCTTTCACTCAGCCTATTTAGTTCTATAATTATGATGACCGCATGCCAGAACGGTGCAGACAAACCTAAAGAAGGTGAACGCACACAATTCTTTGAAGTAAGCGGAATGGACTCTTCCGTAAAAGCTTCTGAAGATTTCTTCCTATTTGCTAACGGTGGCTGGATGAAAACCACTAAAATACCTGATGATAAAACCGGCTGGGGTTCTTTTTACCTGCTTGGCGAACAAAACAAAAAGAATTTAAATCATTTATTGGAAGAAGCAGCCAATAAAAAAGACAATGCTCCGGGTAGTATCGAACAAAAGTTAGGCGATTTTTATGCCAGTGGTATGGATACCGCTGCTATAGAAGCAAAAGGAGCCACTCCTTTACAACCCGAATTGCAGAAAATTGATGCCATTACCGACTATAAAGCCTTAATTAACTATGCTGCCGATGGCTTCAAAGCAGGCAATGGTGCTTTGTTTGGGTTTTATGTTGCTCCGGATGACATGAACAGTACTGTTAATATTGCTGTTTTAACTCAAACCGGAACCGGCTTACCCGAAAAAGATTATTACTTGAAAAATGATCCGGATAAAGCTTCTATTCGCGAAGAGTATGTAAAATATATTGCGAAATTGTTTCAATTAACCGGTTCAAAAGAAGAAGACGCTAAAAAAGCAGCTAATGAAATTTTGGCTTTGGAAACAGCTATTGCAAAAACACATCGTTCAGCAATCGAATTGCGCGACCCGCATGCCAATTACAATAAAATGACGATTGCTCAATTAAGCAAACTTCAGCCTGAAATTGATTGGAACAATGCCTTCGAACGTATGGGCGTTAAGGTAGATTCTTTAAATGTTGGTCAACCCGATTACTACAAAGCATTAGGTGGTTTATTGAAAAACCAGCCAATTGCTGTTTGGAAAAACAAGATGAAATTTGATTATATTAATGGTGCTGCAGGTTTGTTAAGCAAAGATTTTCGTAACGCCAGTTTCGAATTTTATGGCAAACGCTTGAGTGGTCAAAAACAACAAGAAGCCCGTTGGAAGCAAGTTACAAACGCTGCTGACGGTGGTTTAGGCGATTTATTGGGACAATTATATGTTAAAAATTATTTCCCGCCTGAAGCTAAAAAACGCATGGATGAATTGGTGAGCAACTTACAAAAAGCTTTTGCTAACCGTATCGATCATTTGGATTGGATGAGTGCTGAAACCAAAGCTAAAGCAAAAACTAAGCTTTCTACCATAATGAAAAAAATAGGCTATCCTGAAAAATGGAAAACCTATGATGATGTGACCATCGATCGTTCAAATTACTTTGCTAACCGTGAAAGTATCGACCGTCATGCTTATGCTGAAATGATTAAGAAACACGGCAAACCGGTTGATAAAACAGAATGGGGAATGACACCGGCTACCGTTAATGCGTATTACAATCCGCAATTCAATGAAATCGTTTTCCCTGCCGGAATATTGCAATTTCCGTTCTTCGATCCGAATGCGGATGATGCCATTAATTATGGTGGTATCGGTATGGTTATCGGACACGAAATGACGCATGGCTTTGACGATCAAGGTTGTCAATATGATGAAAAAGGCAATATGGTGAATTGGTGGACGAAAGAAGATGCTGCTAAATTCAAAGCCAAAACCGGAATGATAGTAGACCAATACAATGCCTTTACTTTACAATTCCGTTCAAAAGCTGATTCTACTAAAATGGATACTTTGCATGTAAAAGGAGCCCTTACTTTAGGCGAAAATATTGCTGATTTTGGTGGGGTTGCAATTGCATACGACGCCTTTAAAATGACTGAACAAGGCAAATCGGATAAGAAAATTGACGGCTTTACCCCTGATCAACGTTTCTTCCTGGGCTTAGCTCAAGTATGGCGTATAGTTAAACGGGAAGAAATGCAACGTATGGCTATTAACGTAGATCCACATTCACCGGCTCATTACCGTATTAACGGTCCTTTAAGCAACTTCGAACCATTCTATAAAGCATGGGGTATACAAGTTGGCGATAAAATGTTCCGTGACGAAAAAGATCGTGCAAAAGTTTGGTAGTACTTGATTCGCTGCCAGTAAAAAGGGCCGAAGTGATTTGCTTCGGCCCTTTTTTTATGCTTACCCGTTTTTTACTTGCTCCCAAAAAGCGGACGTAAAGACTTCGGGCTTAAGTGCCAAATCCTGATCAAATCGAACCGCAACACTTGCTTCCAGTAACACTTGTTTAGTAGTACCTGCGATGGCAGCTTGAAACGAACACAACACATTAAGCAAATTTAAACAGGCTGCTCTAAAAACCAGCTCCATCAATTCTTCCAACGAGCGATTGGGCGGCAAAGGGAAATGATTTTGTGCGATAATTCCACCGGTATCCACCTCGGCTGTTACCCAATGCACGGTTGTACCGCTCTCGGTTTTTCCATCAGCACAAATTGCTTTTAAGGTATTTATGCCATGAAACCCTTTGTACTCGGGCAATAAGGAATAATGTAAATTCAATAAGCGATTTTGAAAAGTGATGCAGGTTTCGGCATCTATTTGTTTTAGAAATGTTGATACAATTAAATCCGGTTGAAGCGTTGCCAATAGCGCGTGTAAGGCTTGAGGCTGTTGAGCAGAATAGTCAATTTGATGCGTCAGAATGCCGTATTTACGGGCATCTTCCAAAGTCCCGCAAGGCCGATCGGCAATAACACCGACAATTTCCCAAGGGGGATTTGAAATACTTTTTAAATACCAATACACACACCTGAATGTGCCGCCACCTCCGGAGCTCAAGAAAACCAAGCGTTTCATGGTTGCGTGTTTTTAATAATAAAATTGGGCTTACGCGTTGTTTTTAAGTGAACACGAAAAACATATTCACCAATAATGCTTAAGGTTAATAGTATTAAGCCCATTCCGAAAGCAAGGAAAATAGCCATAGTAGGAAATCCTTGTTGAAAATCGTTCAATACTTCTTTGCGAATTAATACATACAAAGCATAGGTGAAGGCACTGCTGCAAATCAACAACGACAAATACGTAACCAAGCGAATGGGCAAAGCCGAAAAGGTAAATAAAATGGTAATTCCGTGGCTGAGTAATTTGCCGATGGTGTAATTGCTTACGCCTTCTTGTCGCTCGAGGTGTTTTACATTAACCGAACTGACATGCGTGGTTATCCAACTGATATAACCATCTAAGAAAGTATAGGAGTTGTTCATGCTCAACATTTCTTTGGCAATACCGGTTCGTATCAAGCGAAACGAAGTATAATCGGGATGCAAATCGGGAATGCCGATTTTGCAAAGGAGCTTTATAGCGCTGGAAGAAAAATTACGAAGTAGCGAATGGCGACGGGTTTCGTATTTACCATAAACCACATCATAATTAGCAGTGGCTTGTTGTTCAATCAAAACCGGAATATCTTCGGGGCGGTGCTGACCGTCGTCGTCCATGGTAATCACAAATTCGCCGGAAGCCTTGCCGAATCCGCATATTATGGCATTGTGTTGACCGTAATTGCGTGTTAACGTGATGCAGTGTAGTTGACCGGGATAGGCAGTTAACAAAGGGTCGATTACCAAATGATTGGGATAATCGGGATTATCATTTACCAAGATTACTTCAAAACTACGATTGAGTTTTAAAAACACATCCCGAATAGCCTGTACTAAAACCGGCAAATGAGCGGTAGTTTTATAAACCGGAATAATAACGGAATAAGCAATCATAGTACGGTCTGAAAAATTAAATTAAGCAACAAAACAAGTAAAAAAACACTAACTTTACGCCTCTTATTTCAATTATTAGAAAACAACGCAGTCTATTCCAATCTGAATGAAAAAATCAGTTAATCCTTTGCGCTCTTTATCGAAGACGATTTTAATTGCAGCTTTTAGTTTTTGGTTTACTCATAACGTGCAAGCACAAACCGGTGGAGCTACCGGCGGCGCTGCAACCGGAGGAGGAACCACCACTGCACCGGCTGCCGGAGGCGTAAAACCAGGTACAGGGGTCACACCACCTTCTAATACCGCTGGACCTAATCAATTGATTAAAGATTTAAATGCCCCTAAAGACGCCAATAAAGTTAGTGTAATTGATCCGGACAATCCCAATAGTTATGAATTTCAGACGCGTATTGATGAATTGCGCAAAAGCGGGGTTTCGGAAGAAGAAATACAACGTTATTTGAATTCCCAATTTCCGGGAAAAACAGGAAACAAAGATGTTTTCAAAATTCAACGTGACCTTTCGGAAGAAGAAGCTAAAAAACAACAAGTAAAGGCCTTACAAGGATTGCCGGACTACTTTGGTAAAAACATGAATGTGAATACCGAAATTTACGGGGGAACAATTTTCAGTAAAACATCCTTGGTATTTACACCGGTTGATAATCCTGTACCACCGGATGATTATAAACTGGGACCCGGCGACGTAATTGCCATTACCATTTGGGGGCAAGCCGAATACCAAAACAACTTTACGATCGGTAAAGACGGAGCAATCTTTCCAAGCAATATTGGTAAAATATTTTTGAAAGGAATGACCTACAAAAACGCTAAAAGTTTGTTGTCGCAAAAATTCGCTTCAATTGTACCGGAAGGAAGTAATATTGAAGTTAGTATTGGGAATGTGCGTACCATTCGTGTGAATGTGATTGGAGAGGTTAACCAACCGGGAGCCTATTCTATTTCGGCTTTGAATACAGCCTTTAACGCGTTGTACTTAGCTGGCGGCCCTAACAAGCTCGGTTCGTTACGCGCCATTTATGTTAAACGCAATGGGGTTTATGTGGATACCTTAGACGTTTACAAATATTTACAAAAAGGCGATAAACAAGATGATATTTACTTAGAAAACAACGACTTCTTATTCGTTTCGGTTTACAAAAAGCAAGTAGATATTGATGGGGAAGTTAAACGTCCGTTGATTTATCAATTAAAAGAAAATGAAAACCTAAAAGATTTGATTTCATTGGCCGGAGGAATTAAGTACAATGCACGTTTGGCCAATATTCAAGTGTTCCGTACCGAAGATGAAAAAGTGCGTATCATCGATTTGAACGCTTATGATGTAATGAACGGTACACGTAACTTTGAATTGATTGATGGAGATCGCGTGTTTATTCGTTCGATTAACGATGAAATTACCAACAAAGCACAAATCATTGGTGAAGTAGCATATCCGGGCATTTACGAATTGAAAAAAGGAGAACACGTAGCTGATTTGATTGCTAAAGCCGGAGGATTAAAAGGGGAAGCCTACTTGAAAAGAGCCTATGTTATTCGAATTGCCAAAGACTTCCAAATTCAATATATTCCGGTTGATTTAGAGGCTGTAACGAAGAAGGACAGTGCTTCTTACGACGAAAACAACATCGAGATTAAACAATTCGACGCCTTAAAAATTTACAGTGTTACCAATTTCCAAGACATTCCATTTGTTACCATTAACGGATTGGTACGTAATCCCGGAAATTATATCTTATCGGGTAAACGAAGTTTAAAAGACTTATTGTACATCTGCGGAGGGATGAAAGGAGAAGCAGAATACAATCAGGTAGAGGTTTCCAGTATTGTGAGTATTGAAGATGCCAAACGCAAAAATATTCCAATCAAAACCATCATCAAACAATATGCTTTAGATCCAATTTTAGAGAACGATACGGTGGCTGAAAAAATTATACTGAAGCCTTTTGATCAAATTTATGTGCGTAAAAATCCGGATTTCTCTTATCAAAAGAACGTGAACATTTTAGGGCAAGTGAAGTATCCGGGCATTTATTCTAAGAAAGACGAAAAGGAACGGGTTTCATCATTGATACGTCGTGCCGGAGGATTATTGCCAACCGCAAACGTACGCGGAGCAACCTTTAAACGTTTAAGTGCCGGTTCGGTAATTTTGATTGATTTGGGCTCGGCGATTAAAAAACCGGGGTCAAAATTTGATATCATTTTGAACGAAGGGGATGAATTAAACATTCCGGAATTGGATGAAGTAATACGTATTACCGGAAACGTACAAGTGCCGGTTAATGTGTTTTATGACAAAGAAAATTCCTCTTTCAAATATTACATTGGTTTAGCGGGTGGATTTGGTGATCGTCCGTGGCGTAAGAAATGCACCGTTAAATATGCCAATGGGATTGTTAAAAAAGCACATTCGTATTTTGGTTTTGTGGTTTATCCGAAAGTTGAATACGGCTGTGTCTTGAATGTACCAACCCGACCGGATCGAAATACACTGAAACAGGTACAAGTATTACCGGTTGAAATATTACATGCCATTGCATACACCACCACTACTTTGTTATCAGGTTTAGTGGCGTATCGTACGGTGCTTTATTTGGATGTACTTACCAAAAAATAAGAAATAAGAATATACTATGGTTTATTCGATTAATGATGCATTACAGGATGCGGGCTCCGCTCTTAAAAAAGGGAAATGGTTGCTGCTCGCGTTCTTTATTTTGGCTGCCGCAGGGGGATGGTTTTATGCATCCTTGACACCAGTAACCTATACAGCAAAATCTATTTTTTATCCGGATAAAGATGCTACATTAAGTGGTAGTCCCTTGGAATTGATTACCGGAAACGTAACCACCAAATCCGGGGCATTGGGTATTCTTGCTAAAGTGTTGAACAGCCGTAGTATGACAAAACTGGTGGTGAGCCATAAGTTAGATTCTACCTCGAAATCAAAAATATTAGCTGAAGAAATTATTGCCGACTTCAATAAAAATTACAAGCCTTGGCAAAAAAAGGAAAATTTGAAAACCATGAGCCGAAACTCTAAAATAGAGCGTGCTGCCACTATTTTAAGAAGTGGAAGTTTTGCCGTTTTAGATGAAAGTGGTTTCATGAGTTTAAGTACTAAGGCTTTTGATAAGGACTTGGCTTTATTGACCAACAAAATCATTATTCAAGAATTGATTAAATTCAACTTCGACAAAAAAACAGAAAAGGCGATGGTGGATTTGCGATTCATTAACGAACGTACCGATTCGGTAGCGCGTGCTTATGAAGCTTTAAAATACCGTTCAGCAAATTATGTCGACCAAAACAAATATTTGATTAAAGCAACCGTTAAAATTCCGCAAGAAGACATGGATGAAAAAAAGCGGATTCTGTCGCAACGCTATGCGAAGTTGGTTGAATTACAAGAACAGGCATTTATTCGTATGCAAACCGATAAACCGGTAGTTCAAATTTTGGATCAACCCTATATCGAATCTTTAATAAATCCTTCAAAAGCCGGAGCAGCCATGATTTATGGTATTTTAGGTTTATTGGGAGGTTTGTTATTTGTAATTCGTGGAGCTTTAGGCCGCTTAATTAAATCTGAAATTTCGAAATCGTTGAAAATGCAAAAGCCGGCAACTCCAGGCGAGGAAGGCACTCCGACGGTTTAATACTACAGTTCATTTAATTTGAAACCATGAGGAATCGTTTTAGTTTACCGTTTTTAGTAGGATGTATTTTGTTGATAGGCAGTAGTGTATTAACAAGTTGTAACCTGTTTAAACCTAAAGTTGACGAACGCGATTTTGCGGTGAGTGATACTGCCGCTATTCAAAAAATATTTATTGCCGATAAAGGAACCCGTACCATCGAATTGGTTCGTAAAAATGCCAGTGTTTGGACGGTTAACGGCAAATACCCGGCTCGCCCGGATGCCATTCGTATCTTATTGGAAACAATCAAAGAAATACGCGTGAACCGCCCGGTGCCAATGAACGGGCACAATGCCGTGATTAAAGACATGGCTGCCAATGCCATTAAAGTGGCCATTTTTACCGGTGATAAAGACCCTATTCGTACTTACTATATCGGCGGTGTGGCCAAAGATTACAACGGGAATTATTTTTTGATGGAAGGCGCCGAACATCCCTTTGTAGTTGAGATTCCGGGATTTGACGGGTTTGTAAGCGTACGTTATATTTTAGATGAATTGGATTGGCGTAATCGTACCATTATGGCCTATGAGCCTTCAGATTTGCACTCGGTGAAAGTGCAGTATTTTGATGAACGGGCCAACGAATCCTTTGAATTGCTTGCTCCGGACTTGAATCATTATCAATTGGTACCGGAAGCGCCGGTGAATGAAAAGAAGTGTGCTGCTTTATTTGAAAGCTTTAGAAACCTCAATGCCATCAACTATGCACGCCATCGTCCACAAGATGAAGAAGCCCGTAAAAAGCCACCATTTGCTGAGTTAACGGTGACTGCCAATAACGGACAAGTGCGTAAAATAGCTTTAATTCATGCCGATGCCACTGATAGAACCAAGCAACAATTTGACCCCAATGGCAAGCCAATGAGCTTCGATAGTGAAATTTATTACGCTTGGGTAGACAATAATGCCGACTTTTTGCTGATTCAGGATTTCATGTTGCGAAATATTCTGCTCAACCATAAAGATTTTGTAAAATAAATTATATCGGATAGGCGAAAGTTGCTATTTTTAGAGAAATTTTTTATTCCCAATTTTTTGCTATGAAAAATAGTTTTTTCATTTTACTGCTTCTACCAATCTTGTTTGTTGTAAGCAGTTGTAAAAAGAAAACCTACGTTGTTCCAACGGTAGAGATATTTCGTATTTCCATGCCATCATCACCTTTGATTGATGTGGAGTTTGATAATTTGGGCCGCACTGGATATGTAATTTCCAACAATGCTATTTTTAAAACAACCGATACCGGTAAAGTGTGGCGCAGAGTAAGCTTTTTAGATACCAATATCGTATTCCTTAAAGTATGTGTGATTGATAGCCAATGGGTTTATTTTACTGCAAAAAACACGTTATACAACAAGTATTTAACTTATCGCACTACCGATGCCGGTCATAGCTTTATGCAAATGAACTCAGGCACCAAAGATTTTCATGCCACTGAATTTATATCAGCCAGCACCGGATATATGGAACATGCCGGTCAAGTGTATATCACAGTAGATGGTGGAAATAATTGGACGTTAACCAATTTCCCGGCATCATTAGGAACTCCAATGGATTTAATTGAGTTTAGAGATATCAATGAAGGCGTAGCACTTTCCTTTGCCAACAATCGAATCTTTGTAACGCATAACAGCGGCGCTACATGGCAAGAGAAAACCAGTATCAGTGCTCCGGCAAATAATTTTAGAAACATCAAATACTCCCGCGATCACAAAATAACATTTGCATTGGCTTCCGGAAGTTCGGATAATGGTTGGTTCTGGTCTACCGATACCTGTCATACTTGGACCGGTGACAAACAAACCGCTGTAATGGACGAGAAACACCCGCGCATGGAAGTGGCTGATTTGTTTAAAGGAAGCGGATTTGGTGCCGGTGATCATAACTTGTTTTATACCAATGACAATGGCGTTACTTGGGAACCGCGCTATAATCAAAACGGAGAAAGCTTGATTGAAACCTTTACTGAAATTACCATGGTAAATGATAAGTTGGCTTTTGCTACAACGAAAGAAGGAACTTTGATTCAAATTAAATTAGGAAACAAATAAAATCGAACTATGCGTTTCAACTCTATACTGCTTCTTGTTTTATTATTTACCACCACCCAATTGTCGGCGCAACACATGATTATTGGTTTTGGTACAGATTTAATTCACCAAAAAGGACACTTGCTTGCAGTAACACCAAGCACTACCAATGGAAACACGTTTCATAAAAACGACACCATCAATAAAACCCTTACAGCTCCGGCGTTCTACGCTAACATGCTCATTCCGTTTTATACCATCAACGATTTTAATTCGTTGAACTTTATGTTGGGATTTCAAGGCTTTGTTTCGTTTTCAACTAAATACAAAACCATTAATCAATACGCTGCGGCAGCTAATTATGGCAGCGCTTCTTCCATCATTATGGGGGCGCAAATTCCGATTTATTTGTGCTATGTGAAAGGTCCAAAAGCTACAGTTGAATCCAATAAAAAGAAAGGATACATGTTTGGTTGGGGTTTAGAGTACACCATGTTTCAAACACCTACCGATAAAGCCTCGTTTCTCTCTCCGGCAGTAATGGCCGAATGGCGCGTATCGGAATCTTTAGGGTTGCGTATCGAATATTTGACACGTCGCCATGTTACCAATTATGAAACGTATACCGGTTTTGTGCCGCGTTTATCTTCTCGCTTTTTGCAATTGTCGTTAAACTTTAATATGCCAATGGGTTCGAAGTATCAGGTGATGAAAATTGACAAGAGCATTGTTAAACAAAAGAAAAAGAAGTAATCGTTTTAATTTTATTAGTACAGCCGGCATTACAACCAGCGCAGGGGTTTGCGCTAACACGTCATGGATATTCACTCAAATCGTAAAGCTGTATTTCAATATATTTTTATCGTAGTAATTGCGGTGTTTTTACTGCGCTTATTTTACCTGCAAATTGTTGACAAAACCTATAAACAATTAGCCGATGAAAATGCCTTACGCAAACTTACCATATATCCTTCGCGCGGGTTAATTTATGATCGAAAAAACCGATTGGTGGTTTGTAATCAAGCTTTGTATGACTTGATGATTACGCCTAAGCAAGTTAAAAAATTCGACACACTTTTGTTTTGTCGTTTGTTGGAAATTGACACGGCAACTTTGCATGAAAATTTGCGCAAAGCCTTTAATTACAGCCGCTATAAGCCCTCGGTGTTTTTAAAACAAATTCCGCAAAATGTATATGCGCGCTTTGAAGAAAACCTCTACAACTTTCCGGGATTCTACTCACAAGTGCGTACGGTTAGAAGTTATGAGCACAATTGCGCAGCACACGTATTAGGTTATATCAGCGAGGTGGATGATCGCATTATTCGCAAAAACAAATATTACCAATCCGGCGATTTTATTGGCATGAGTGGATTGGAACAACAATATGAAAAACTTTTGCGTGGTAAACGCGGTACTCGTTTGGTGATGGTGGATGTGCACAATCGTGAGCAAGGCAGCTATAACAACGGAGCCGAAGACACCTTAGCAATTGGAGGCGAGAACTTAACCATTACTTTAGATATCGAACTGCAGCAGTTAGGCGAACGACTGATGCGCAATAAAGTTGGAAGCGTTGTGGCAATAGAACCTTCAACAGGCGAAATTTTAGCCATGGTGAGCAGTCCTACATTTGACCCCAACTTGTTAAACAATCGGGATCGGGGTAAGGTCTTTAAAAAACTGAATGGTGATACCTTGAAACCATTGTTGAATCGACCTTTAATGGCGAACTACCCACCGGGTTCTACTTTTAAATTACTAGTTGGATTAGTAGCACTTCAAACGCAAAGTATCACAACGAATTTTGGTTATCCGTGTTCCAGAGGTTATCATTTAAACGGATTAACGGTTGCTTGTCATGCGCATCCCAGTGCCGGTAATATCACACAAGGTATCTTGAATAGTTGCAATGCTTATTTCTGTCAGGCCTTTCGTTTGTCAATCGACAATGATAAAATTGGAAGAAATGTGCAGGAAGGATTTCAATGTTGGCACGATATGATTTGTTCGTTTGGTTTTGGAAAGAAATTAGGCATTGATTTACCTTCGGAAAAAGGCTGTCTGATTCCGGATTCGGCGTACTACAACAAACGGTATAAAGGAACGGCCTGGCGTTCGCCAACCGTTATTTCATTGGGGATAGGTCAAGGTGAAATTTTGGCTACGCCGCTTCAAATAGCGAATGAGTT
>JAHEYX010000146.1 GCA_023251415.1 Chitinophagales bacterium | reverse complement strand
ATCATACCCTTATGAATATCGACTCAAAAATCCCGGAAGGTAAACTTGAAACAAAATGGACCGATTATAAAGGTCATTGCAAATTAGTTAATCCGGCTAATAAACGTAATCTGGAAATTATTGTAGTTGGTACCGGTTTGGCAGGTGCTTCTGCCGCTGCTTCCTTAGGAGAACTTGGTTATAAAGTGAAAGCTTTTTGCTTTCAGGATTCTGCTCGTCGTGCGCACTCGATTGCAGCACAAGGCGGTATAAATGCTGCTAAAAATTATCAAAATGACGGTGATTCGGTATTCCGTTTATTTTACGATACCATTAAGGGAGGCGATTACCGTGCGCGTGAAGCAAACGTTCATCGCTTGGCAGAAGTGAGTGGAAATATTATTGATCAATGTGTTGCTCAAGGCGTGCCCTTTGCTCGTGAATATGGTGGAATGCTGAGCAATCGTTCATTCGGTGGAACGCAAGTGCAACGTACCTTTTATGCTGCCGGTCAAACCGGACAGCAATTATTATTAGGTGCTTATTCTGCCTTAAATCGTCAAGTAGCTTTGGGTAATGTAACCAATTACGAACGCCACGAAATGCTTGATGTAGTTGTTGTTGACGGAAAAGCGCGCGGAATCATTGCGCGTAACTTGGTTACCGGTGAATTGGAACGTCATTTCGGTCATGCCGTTTTATTATGTACCGGAGGCTACGGTAACGTTTTTTACTTATCGACTAATGCAATGGGAAGCAATGTAACTGCTGCCTGGAAAGCGCATAAAGCCGGTGCCGGTTTTGGAAATCCTTGCTTTACTCAAATTCACCCTACTTGTATTCCGGTAAGTGGCGACCATCAATCTAAACTAACATTGATGAGCGAATCCTTACGTAATGACGGTCGAATTTGGGTTCCTAAAAAAGCCGGTGATAGCCGCAAACCAACAGATATTCCGGAAGATGAACGCGATTATTATTTGGAACGTAGATACCCCGCTTTTGGAAACTTGGTGCCGCGAGATGTGGCTTCTCGTGCTGCTAAAGAACGCTGCGATGCCGGTTTTGGTGTTGGTGCAAGTAAACAAGCCGTTTATCTCGACTTTAAATTTAACATGATGCGTTACGGACGTATCGAAGCTTTAAAACAAGGTAATCATAACCCGGATGAAACAACGCAATTGCGTTTGGGTAAAGAAGTGGTTAAGGAAAAATACGGTAACTTATTTGATATGTATGCAAAAATTACCGGCGAAAATCCATATGAAGTTCCTATGCGTATCTACCCTGCTGTGCATTATACCATGGGTGGATTATGGGTGGATTATGAATTGATGACTACAGTACCGGGCTTATATGCCTTAGGAGAAGCTAACTTTAGCGACCATGGTGCCAATCGCCTTGGTGCCAGTGCCTTGATGCAAGGTTTAGCAGATGGCTATTTCGTTATCCCTTATACTATTGGAAATTATTTGGCCGATGAAATTCGCACCAAATCAATACCAACCGACCACGAAGCCTTTATTGCAGCCGAACGTAAAGTGGCTGATCGTATCGAAAAATTGATGGCGATTAAAGGCTCTAAAAGTGTAGAAAGCTTCCATAAACGTTTAGGAAAAATAATGTGGGATAAATGCGGTATGGCGCGTAATGAAAAAGGGCTGAACGAAGCTATTACTGAAATTCGTGCCTTACGCAATGAATTCTGGAGCGATGTATTTATTCCGGGTGAAATTAATTCATTCAACCCCGAATTAGATAAAGCGAATCGTGTTGCTGATTTTCTGGAATTAGGTGAATTGATGTGTATGGATGCTTTAAATCGTAAAGAAAGTTGTGGCGGTCACTTCCGTGAAGAAAGCCAAACTGAAGACGGTGAAGCAAAACGTGACGATGATAACTTTATGTACGTTGCAATTTGGGAAATGAATGGCGATTGTAAGTGGAGCATGACTAAAGAAGATTTGAAATACGATGTAGTTCATCCTAGTCAACGTAGTTATAAATAATAGCACTAACAAGCCCGAGTGCTTGTTGCTGCTTAAAATCAACCCATGAAAGTAAGTGGTTTTACCTTTATTCGAAACGGCATCAAGTATGATTACCCATTCGAAGAATCAATACGGTCGCTGCTTCCATTGGTTGATGAATTGATTGTTGGAGTCGGGAAAAGTGAAGATGAAACATTAGCAAAAGTTCTTGCCATTAAGGATAAAAAAATAAAAGTGTTTGAAAGCACTTGGGACGAAAACTTGCGTGAAGGCGGTAAAGTATTAGCCGTTGAAACAGATAAAGCTAAAGCTCAGGTTGCCAATGACAGTGATTGGTTAATTTATTTGCAAACCGATGAAGTAATTCATGAAAAGTATTACGAAACCATCCGAACAGCAATGCAAAATTACCTGAACGATAATCGGGTTGAAGGATTACTGTTGCATTACAAACATTTTTATGGCAGCTATGATTATTATGCCGATGGTGTAAAATGGTACAATAAAGAAATTCGAATCATACGCAACAACCCGCTGATTCATTCCTATAAAGATGCTCAAGGCTTTAGATTGGAGGGCAGAAAGTTGTTAGTAAAATTGATTCCGGCCTTTATTTATCATTATGGATGGGTGAAAAATCCGGTCAATATGTTTCAAAAACATACCGATATGGGTAAGTGGTGGCGCAATGATCAAGCCCAACAGGAATATGTGAAAGCGAATAAAGAAAAAAACAAAGGAAGTCAATTCCAATTCAGCCAAATCGATTCGATTGCTGTTTTTGAAGAGACGCATCCGCAAGTGATGTTGGAACGGATTGCGAAAGTGAATTGGAAAACTGAAATTGATGTCAAACGCAAACATTTCCCATCCTTGAAAATGAAGCTGTTTTATTATTTGCAAAAAAACATTGGCTGGAGGCCATTTGAATATAAAAATTACAAAAAGATATAAACGTATTTAAATATGGAACATACATCTATCAATCTCAATCTTAAAATTTGGCGTCAAAAAAACGCAAACGACAAAGGGCATTTCGAAAACTATCCAATCAGTGGTATCAGTACCGAAATGTCGTTTTTGGAAATGATTGATGTGTTAAATGAGAAATTAATTGCCGAGAAAAAAGACCCGGTGGCATTTGATCACGATTGCCGTGAAGGTATTTGTGGTATGTGCAGTATGTATATCAATGGTCGTGCTCACGGTCCTTGGCAAGGTACTACCACTTGTCAATTACACATGCGTGCCTTTAAAGACGGCGAAACCATTACCATTGAGCCTTGGAGAGCCGGTGCATTTCCGGTTATTAAGGATTTAGTTGTAGATCGTTCTGCATTCGATCGCATTCAACAAGCCGGTGGTTTTGTATCGGTGAACACTGGCAATCCACAAGATGCCAATTGTTTACCTATCAATAAAGACGACGCAGATCGCTCGTTTGAAGCAGCAAGTTGTATCGGTTGTGGAGCTTGTGTTGCTGCTTGTAAAAACGCAAGTGCCATGTTATTCGTTTCAGCTAAAGTGTCTCAATTTGCTTTATTACCGCAAGGTTTACCGGAAAGAACCACACGTGTTTTAAATATGGTGGCTCAAATGGATAAAGAAGGTTTTGGTTCATGTACCAATACCGGTGCATGTGAAGCCGAATGCCCGAAAGAAATTTCATTAACTAATATTGCTCGATTGAATCGCGAATATTTAGGCGCCAGCTTCTTTGCGGAATAATACTTAGCCAATTCTATCGCTTAAAAGGCATCCGTTGCATTAACTGCGATTGATGCCTTTTTTACTACTATCCCTTTTCATTCCATCCGAGTAACACTGCACGAGGAAATAAGTCATTCATCTACCGCTAACCTGCAATTGCTTAAAAGATTTAGTCCTAGTGGCACAATAGCTTTTACAAGATTTCGTTTTTTTACTTGATTATAGGTGAACATCTAAAAAAGTTGTAAATTGCTTACGATTCAGAATAGTATGAAAATATTAAGTCGCTTCCTTTTGTTACTGATTTTGTTGGCTGGTATGCATCAAGCAACTTTTGCTACGCATAACCGAGCCGGTGAAATAACTTATTGTCATGTTTCCGGAAATACCTATACTGCAACCGTAACTACCTATACACGCAATGTTCCGGGAGGTACTATAAAACTCGATTTAATTATTTATTGGGGAGACGGTGATTCATCAATCATTAACAGAGATCAAACCGAATTAATTTGTGATTCCATAACAAGAAACTACTATCACGGCACGCATACATATGCCGGAACCGGAACCTATACCATGTGTATGACCGACCCTAATCGAATTGCGGGTATTTGCAATTTGCAAAATTCGGTACATATTCCATTTAGTATTAGTTCAACCTTATACATGCCGGACCCGCAGTTTTATGGTTACAATTGCAGTGCTGTTTTTTACAATACCCCGGTCGTATACGCGCATCAAGGATATGCCTTTAAATACAATGCGAATGGTTCTGATCCCGACGGCGATAGCTTATCCTATGGCTTGGTTGCACCATTCATTAATTGTGGTGTACAAATGACTTCACCTATCCCCTATTCCTATCCGAATGGATTAACCATTAATCCAGCTAATGGTGAAATTAATTGGAGTAATCCGAATGCGAATTGCCCTGCCTTATGTGGAATCGTTAATATTGCTTATGAAGTAAAAGAATGGCGTAAAGATTCTTATGGTGTTGCGCATCAAGTTGGTTCAGTTATTCGCGACATGCAAATTATCGTAACTTGTAATAATGATCATCCACCAGCCGTTACTGCTATTCCTACCGTATGCGTTTGGGCCGGTAATCCGGTTAACTTGATGGTGCAAGCCACTGATGTCGATCCCTTTCAATGGATTAATTTGGATGCCAATGGTATACCTTTAACAAACTTAGTTGCTAATCCGGCAACATTTACTTCTGCTGCAACCACATCAGCTGCAAGTGGTACTTTTCATTGGAATACATCTTGTGCCGATTTAAAAGCCTTCCCGTATCAAGTGGTGTTTAATGCAACCGACTCTATTTTAGGCCAAGGAAGTTGCAGCGATCAAGTGCTCAGCACCTCTTTAACTTTAAAAATTAATGTTATTCCTCCTCCTCCATTAAATTTAACTGCCGCACAAGTTGGCAACGCTGTTAAAATTAATTGGCAATCGCTTTATGCCTGTGCATCAAATCCACGTTTCAGGTACTTTAGTATTTGGCGTAAAACCGGATGCGATGGCACTGAATTAGATTCCTGTCAGCAAGGGATGAATGGTTTAGGTTATACGCAAATAGCAACCGGTGTTACCGTATATACCTACACCGACAATTCAGTGGTTCGTGGACAATCATACACGTATCGTGTAGTAGCCGAATTCAGCGACGTTTCACCAGCCGGCTATCCCTTTAATCCGTTCTCAGGCCATCCGAGTAATCCGGTTTGTATAGCATTAAAAGAAGATGTACCGGTATTAACCAATGCCAGTGTTCAACTCACCGATCCTAACCATGGAACTATTTTCGTGCGTTGGACAAAACCGCGTGCAGGGGATTTAGATACTTTAATAACGCCTCCTCCTTATATTTTTAAATTGTATCATGGCGTTTCTGCATCTTCCATAACTACATTGGTAGCTACTAAACAATTCAATACTTATTCACAAATTCAAGTTGCAACGGACACCAGTTATATTGATACTGCCTTAAACACTGTTCAACAACCCTATTTGTATCGATTGGATTTTTCTGCTCAAAATGGAATTACTTTAGTTGGCTCTTCCGATCCGGCTTCCAGTGTTTTTCTTACAGCTGTTGGAACCGATAATACAATCACCTTAAATTGGATAGCGCAAGTACCTTGGCTCAATGACTCGTTCACCGTTTTTAAAAAGAATCCGGTTACTTTAGTATTTGATTCATTAACATCGAGTACAGGCAATCAATTTGTAGATAAGGATTTGATTAATGGTTTAAGCTATTGTTACAAAGTAAGAACAAAAGGACATTTCACCGCCCCCAATATGCCTGCTGTTACCTACAACTACTCACAAGAAATTTGCGCAATACCAATAGATACTGTTGCGCCATGTGCACCTCAATTAAGCATAACAAACCCTTGTAATTCGGGCAACAATTCCATTTATAATGATTTAAAGAATCACTTAAGTTGGAACAACATCAATTTAACTTGCGCCAATGATGTTATACTGTATCGAATTTATTTTGCTGCTGAAGAGAACGAAACACTTACATTAATTGATTCTGTGAAACCTGCCACCACAACTCAATTCGAACACAGTTATAATAATTCGGTTGCAGGGTGTTATGCGGTAACAGCAATTGATTCCTTTTATAATGAAAGTGCTGCCAGCAAAAAAGTATGCATGGATAACTGTCCATTGTATATTTTACCAAATACATTTACTCCAAATGGCGATGGCCAAAACGATGTGTATCATCCATTTTTACCTTATCGATTTATTGATCATGTTAACATGAAAATTTATAACCGTTGGGGAGGTTTGGTATTTGAAACTACTGATCCGCAAATAGCTTGGGATGGTAAAGATAAATTTACCGGTAAAGAATTAAATACCGGCACTTACTACTATGTATGCGATGTATATGAAATTCGCGTTACGGGTGTAACTCCGCTTAAAAAACCACTTTCCGGTTTTATTGAATTGATAAAATAACCGTTTGACAAATTGCTTTTAAAGTATCGTTTTTAATTGAAGCAATTCTTGAATTTCATGCGTTACTTCAACTTCCATTGGCAAAGCATTGGTATTAAATAAAATTCGGTCCATTCCCATCTTGGCAGCACCAAGCATATCCGCATAGGGATTATCGCCAATCATAATACTGTGTTCAATAAGGGCTCCGCTTTTATTTAAAGCAAACTCAAATATTTCAGGATGAGGTTTATTGGCATTTGCCATTTCACTCGTGATTAAATGAGTAAAATAAGGCGCTATACCACAGTTATCAATTTTATGTTGTTGAACCTTAGTAAAGCCGTTCGTGATTAAATGCAATTGATATGGTTTAGCTTTTAAGTAGTTTAGCAATTCAACAGTTCCGGGAAAAAGTGCCTTTTGCTCCGGTAATAAATGCAAGTAAGCTTCCGCAATGGTTGTTGCAAATTGAAAGTCAGGGATATTGTACGAGCAAAGTAATTTATAAAATCTGCCAACACGTAATTCCGTACGTGTAATTTCACCACGTTCGAATTGCCCCCACATTTCAATATTAATAGCTTGATAATTCGAAATGAACTTTTCTCGATCATTGATGCCTTTACTAAGCAAATCAAACGAATCGTATACTCGTTTTAATGTCACCACCGAGTTAGTTTCAAAATCCCACAAGGTGTGATCCAAGTCGAAGAATAGATGCTTGTATTCCTTTGTCATGTAAAGCTGATTAAGTACAAATGTATTAAAAGAATTGAGCAATATAAAAAATCCCCACCGGATTGCTCCAATGGGGATTTTATTAGTAACGTTTAAATCCTTAACGGTCCGTATTGAGGTGCAATTTCTCTATCGTTACCACATTACCGCAAGTTACTTTTACCAAGTAATGACCTGCCGTTAAATTCGGTAAACTCATCGATTCTTTCAATTCACCATCTTCATACTTCGATGCTTGTTTATAAACTACCTGACCTAATAAATTCAATACTTCTATTTGTACCGA
>JAHEYX010000145.1 GCA_023251415.1 Chitinophagales bacterium | reverse complement strand
TTATTCTGTATGGTTTTGGTCGTATTGGTCGTATTGCTGCTCGCGAATTAATTACCCGAGCCGGCAAAGGCGAGCAATTGCGTTTGCGTGCTATCGTTACACGTGATAAAAACGACGACGATATTTTCAAACGTGCTGATTTATTGCGTAGCGATTCCGTTCATGGGGCATTTCCGGGAACAGTAGTTGCAGACAAAGAAAGCAAATGCTTGATTGTAAATGGCCATAAAATCCACATGATTAACGCCTCCGATCCAACGGCTATTGACTATACGGCGTATGGTATTCATGATGCCTTGTTGATTGATAATACCGGTGTATTACGCGATCGCGAAGCCTTAAGCAAACACTTAAAATCGAAAGGAGTTAGTAAAGTATTGCTGACAGCTCCTGCTAAAGGTGATATTCCAAACATTGTTCACGGTATTAACCACGATTCTATAAGCGAAAACGAAACTATTTTCTCGGCTGCTTCATGTACAACGAACGCCATTGTTCCGGTATTGGCAGTTATTGAATCAAAATTAGGAGTGGAAAGAGGTCATATAGAAACTGTTCACTCGTATACCAATGACCAAAACTTGTTGGACAATTACCACAGCAAATACCGCCGTGGACGTAGCGCTGCGGTTAACTTGGTTATTACCGAAACAGGTGCTGATAAAGCCGTTGCAAAAGTATTACCGCAACTTGCCGGCAAATTAACCGGTAACGCTGTGCGCGTACCAACACCAAATGTATCCTTAGCAATATTGAACTTGCAATTGAAACAAGAAGTTAGCAAAGAAAGCATCAACGAATTAATGCGTGATGCCGCTTTACATGGCAACTTGGTTGAGCAAATTCAATACATGGACAGCAATGAATTAGTAAGCAGTGATTTGGTAGGTAATCCATGTGCTTCAATATTCGATTCGCAAGCAACTATCGTTAGCAAAGACGGCAAGAGCGCTGTATTATATGTTTGGTATGATAATGAATATGGTTATACACGTCAGGTTATCCGTTTCAGCAAATGGGTTGCCGGTGTTGTTCGCTTGAGATATTATTAATAGCCAACTTGCTTAAAAGCTTTAAAAAGGAACGGATTATCCGTTCCTTTTTTTGTTACATTTATGCCCTAATTCTATAACTGTTCGTGCAGTTAATTTTTCAATTTGCTTAACCACTATGATACTTGTTACAGGCGGTACCGGATTTTTAGGTTCATATATCCTTCGTGAATTGATACAACAAGGTCAATCGGTTAAGGCTATTCGTAGAGCTAATTCCTCGATGCAATTGGTAAATGACATCGCCGATCAAATTGAGTGGGTGGAAGCTGATATTATGGATGTGCCGGCATTAACGGATGCTATGCAAGGAATTAAACAGGTGTATCATGCTGCTGCAATGGTTTCGTTTGAGCCCGATCAACGGTATCAATTGCTGCACGTCAATGTTCAAGGAACAGCAAATGTGGTGAACGCTGCATTGGAAGCCGGTGTCGAAAAATTAGCCTATATCAGCAGTATAGCTGCTCTTGGTCGTAATGCCGATAATGACAAACTCATCAATGAATTAACGATGTGGGAGGATAACCCGGCTAATACCGGTTATGCCATCAGCAAAATGTTGGGCGAACGAGAAGTATGGCGTGGCGTTGCAGAAGGATTAAATGCGGTTGTGGTTAACCCCGGAATGATATTGGGAAGTGGTGATTGGAATAGCGGAACAGCAGCTTTTTTCAATACGATTAAAAATGGACTGAAATATTATACCAATGGAATGAATGGTTTTGTTGGGGTTGATGACGTTGCAAAAATTACGGTTCAATTAATGCAAAGTGAAATCGTTAACGAACGATATGTATTGGTAGAAGGGAATTATTCCTATAAACAATTATTTGAATGGATTAGCGAAAGTATCCAAGCCAAAGCTCCTTATATCGAAGCAAAGCCTTGGATGAGTGAATTGGTTTGGCGAGCAGCAGCGCTTCGCCGCAGATTGACAGGTAAACCATCAGTTATCACAAAAGAAACAGCAGCAAATGCTGCCTTGGTTTGCAAATACGATAACAGCAAAATAAAACAAGCCCTAGACTTTCAGTTTACGCCTATAAAGGAAGTGGTGGCTCAAACCGGCAAAGCCTATTTAGCACGATAAGAGCTTGGTTTGCATCTAAGTGAAAGGGTATTAGGATATGTTGGTTTAGTAAAGTAAATTTACTTGTCCAAGAAAATAAAATACCTAATGAATACTATCGGCTATTTTGAAATACAAACAAATAACCCGCTTGCGCTAATCGATTTCTACCAACAACTTTTTGGGTGGAAGTTTGAACAACAATTCGGTTTATCAATCGACTATTGGCATATTGAAACAAACTCCATTAGCGGAGGTTTACTTAAACGTCCGGCCCCTACACCGCCACCAGCACATAGTGCAAATGCATTTGTGTGTTCGATAGAAGTGGAAGATTATGACCTTATGCAAGCTAAAATTTTACAATTGGGAGGCGCAATTGTAGTGTTTAAATTTGCCATTCCAAATCGCTGCTGGCAAGGCTATTTTACAGATCCGGATGCAAATACCTTCGGCCTTTTTCAATCCGACTTTAATGCAAAATAATAGTAATCTAAATTTAATGAACAATCCCATGAGTGGTTTTCAACTTAAGTCCCAGACACACCGGCCAATTCGATTTAGCTATTATCAATTGGAAGCACCTTGCTCTGTAGCAGCCTTTAATAAAGTATTGCCATTTACTATACACTTTTATCATGCCCGCACCTCCGGTCAAGAAATATGGGTTGCCAATGCTTTTACCTTTGATATCATTCAAGAAAATGCTTCCGTTTTTACACAACCCGGTGAAGTAGTACTCGGACCATTAAAACCTTCGCGTGCCGCTGCAATGGGGGGCTCAATTGGTATTTATTATGGCGAAGGTAAAGGATTGGATGCCGCTAATATTTTTGCTAAAGTAATAGCGGAAGATGCGGAATTGTTGAAACAACTCGGGGAATCCATTTGGAAAAACGGTCAACAAGAACTAACCTTCGAAGCACTTGATTAATCTATTCTATAAACGTTTGCTAACAGTACTTGTTCCATTAGGCATAAGTGTGTTTGTACTTTTGTATTTCATTGCAACGCTCCTTTATCCGGGAGGTTCATCAATTAATAAAACTGCTGATGGATTTAGTTGGTTACATAATTATTGGTGTAATTTACTTAATCCAATAGCTATCAATGGTGATGTCAATAAGGCTCAACCCCTTGCATTGCTGGCACTCATAATATTGTGTGTTACTTTACTCTATTTTTGGTTTCAATTTACCAAGCAGTTTCAAACTACAAAAGTGTTTCAATTAATCATTCGAGGAAGTAGCAGTATTGCCTTATTCGTTAGTTTATTTTTGGCAACTAAAATAAATCACGACTTAATTACAACTGTGGCCGGAAGCTTAGGTGCTATAACGCTTATCGCAAGTGTATACGTGTTATACCAAAACAAATTAAATGCATTAGCCAACTATGGTGTATTTAATGTTTTAGCCATGTTATTTAATCAACTCTTATATAGGGATGCACATTGGATTTATTATTTACCGCTTGTGCAGAAATTAACTTTTGCAAGTGTGTTAATATGGGTACTGTTGGTTTCCATTGATAAGCAAAAACGATATGTTAGTTAAAAAAGTCATTACATTTTCTTTACTGCTTGGTTTACTAAGTTGTCATAAAGATGGTCGCTTAGGCGGAAAAACCACTCTTTGCTTTTATCCGCAATGGCAAAGCCCTAATTCTAATTCGAGCAGCACAGTAAACGGAGCAACAATTTATATTTGGTTTGATGGAACGAATGCCGTTAACTTTACTCCGAAAGATACCGCTCTTGCCGACATAAAGAAAACAGCAGCCACTAATGACGCACTCCTTCAAATTGACCACTTAGCCAGTGGCAATTATGCATGGCGAATAAATGCCAAACAGCCTTTAGGAAACGGCATCCTTACAGTATCAGGAACAACTACCATTGGGTGGAAAGACCGCAACAAAACCATCACAACCTATCCGCAGTTACATTATTAATGTTAGCTCATGGCATTACAATTCGCCGCAATAAGCCTTACATTTACACCTTTATTGATAATGAACCAGCGCATTTAATTTAAACAATTGATACCAATAACAATAAAACAACTTACAGGTAAATTCGGCACACTAGTGCTGAGTTGTTGTTTTATTTGTTTTTTACAGCAATCATTTGCACAAACAGACACCTCCTTTTTTGAGTTGCGTGTGAAGAACGATAACGCAGGCGAACTTTCTAACCAACTAAAAACCGGCGATGATTTGGGCGAAACACAAGCACTATTTTTAGCCTTGCATTATTATAACCCTAAACAGCAAATAAATTATGCCGTGAAGCTGGAGAGTACCGAATTTTCGGCATTACTACACCGTACACCTGAGCCGCGCGACATACTTTTTACAGAATTAAACACCCTACAACTTACGATTGATAATCGCCATACAAAAAACAATAGCGCCTTTTATGCGGTTACTGTCGGTTTAAATTACATTCAAAATCATTGGGTAACTTTTGGCGCCACCGGACAAAAATACTACGTGCATCATTTGTTGCTAAATACAGTGTATACTAAACGGTATTGGATATACGTTCCTGCTAAAAGGGAAGATGTGTTTATCCCTTTTGTAAATTTCAACTATGGCTTTACACATACACTGTTGCATAATCGTTATTTTAAGGTACACACAATAACCAATCTTGCATTGCAGCTTTCCGGTAAAAGTGCTTATGCGGGTGTTGGTGCAAATACAAAATGGGAAATGAATTGCAGGTATCCAAAAATCAAATGGGGAAGTATTGATTTTCTTTTTGAAGGATATTACTTGTCAAACCTTATTGAATACCAAACCTGCTGGTTGCAACTGAATGCCAAACTTAACATGAAACGATTGTCGTTTTATACCGGCATTAATAAACCAATTGAAAAAAACTTGCATAATCCATATACCAAATACGATGATTTAGATTGGTTGTTTAATTTTGGTTTATGTTATACGCCAAAATGTTTTTAAAAGTAAACGAAGCATGAATTTACTCATTCGTGATTATCAAACAAACGATGCCCTATCTTGTTTAGACTTAGTGCAAAGCAATACACCGGCTTATTTTGTGCAAGAAGAATGGAATGATTTTAAAAAGTACCTAGAGCTGGAACGGGAAGATTATTATGTGGTTGAACTTGACAACCAGGTTATCGCCTGCGGAGGAATCAACTATCAAAATCATGGAGCAACAGCTGTATTTAGTTGGGATGTCGTACATCCAGCCTTTCAAGGGCAGTCAATTGGAAAGCAGCTCCTGCAATATCGCCTGCAAAAAGTAAAAACCAACCCCGGTATTAATCAATTAATTGTGCGTACCTCTCAATTAGTTTATCGATTTTATGAGCAATTCGGATTTAAATTGGTGATTACTGAAAAAGCGTATTGGGCTCCGAATCTCGATTTGTACTTCATGCAATATTCAACTGCTGATTTTCCAAAACCTGCTGCAGCGCAACTTCAGCTAATGGAATTAATGCAGACTATTTCAGAACGTTGCTATTACGCAACTTGGATTAAAAACTTGGAATATGTGCTTTGGGATGCGCTAAAAAATGGTCCGCTTAACTACGGTCATGATCAAGTAACAAACCAAGATATACAACAATTACAAGCTCTTGCAATTACCGGTGATGCTTGGGTTTATTTCGATGAACAAACTGAAGAGCAAATAATAAATCTTGCCGCATGGGAAATGAAATTTGCACATCACAGTATGACGAACCCTCGTTTGTTGCTAGGATAAAACAAACCAAATAAAATAAGCGCATTTGTTTATATTTGCTTAAACATTAAATTTTATAACCCCCTGTTCTAACTTTCACCTTAACTACTTACAACTATGGCTAAAAATAAAACAGTTGAAACCACTGCAAGTGTTGATGATTATGTTGCAAAAATCAGCGACACCAAAAAACGAAATGACTTTATAGCGTTGATGGAATTGTTTAAAAAGCAAAGTGGGCAAGCTCCTAAAATGTGGGGAACCGGCATTGTTGGTTATGGGAGTTATGATTATAAATATGAAAGTGGCCACGAAGGCTCAGCGCCAAAAGTAGCATTAGCTGCTCGAGCCAATGCTTTTTCTTTATACTTAGGCGCTGAATTTGATTCACGAGAGGAGTTATTAGCCAAACTAGGAAAGCACAAAACCGGTAAAGGTTGTTTATATATACAAAAGCTTGAAGATGTGGACAGCACTGTATTAGCCAAAATGATTAAACTTTCATACAATCACAAGAAGGGGAAATAACAACACCGTAAAATCTTAAATTGGTATAATTATTCAAACATGCA
This sequence comes from Chitinophagales bacterium, assembly GCA_023251415.1. Classification (GTDB taxonomy): domain Bacteria; phylum Bacteroidota; class Bacteroidia; order Chitinophagales; family CAIODY01; genus JAHEYX01. Next base: position 1,270 of record JAHEYX010000145.1, on the reverse strand, counting down.
AGCACACTATAGCTCCAGTCGTTTAAACTTACACAAACTAGCGTTTGATGATCAGGAGTTCATTTTCAAACTGCTTAATACATCGGGTTGGATAAAAAATATTGGTAATCGCAATATTGCGAATTTGGAGGATGCTGCAAACTACATCACTAAAATTAATACCAATCCCGATTATCAATATTGGGTCATTCGCTTAAAATCAAACGCAGAAGCTGTAGGCTTAGTTACATTTATAAAACGTAATTATTTAGAAGATGCGGATATCGGCTTTGCTTTACTTCCTGAATTTGAAGCAATGGGTTATGCCTTTGAAGCAGCCATTACAATATTAACAGCTGTTCTTAATGAAACGCAAGTCAGTTGTGTTTTAGCAACTACCTTACCATCAAATTCAGCTTCTATCAAGCTCATTGAACGCTTGGGGTTAAAATTTGAAAAATCAATTCATGAAGATCAGGAGACCTTATCGGTTTATAAAATTACAAATGCAGCGCTGCAGATACAGCTTCTAATTACTAAATTTTACAATTGGTTTACTTCAAGCGATACGCTTCCGCTTAATAAAGACGAATTATTGAGCTGTTGTCTTCCTGAATTAAGTGTCTTCAAAGTAAACGCTACTTCATCCACACACTTAAATTTAGATGAATTTGTAACTCCGCGTTTTCAGGTATTAAGTGACGGTACATTAACCCGGTTTAGTGAACATGAAATAGCACATACCACTAAACAAATTGGCGCTATTGCTCAACGGTATTCTTATTACCAAAAAAGCGGTATGCACAATGGTGTTGCTTTTAAACAATACGGACATAAACTATTTAACTGTATAGAAACGGCTCAAGGTTGGAAAATTGCAACTATTGTTTGGCAAGATGAATTGTAGTACTTAGCTTGCAAGAAATAAAGTTTACTTATGGCATTGCTTAATTTCTTCAAAAAGTTATTTCAAAAATCGAATCAATACTTAACTGAACAAGGCCCGCTTTTAATTCCGGATTTAAACAGCTATTTTGAAAAACAGGAACTTAATGGTTATGCCTTGAAACAAGTGCATTTGGGCGATTTGTATGTGCCTACCGGACATATTATTGCTTGTGATCCTTTAGTAAGCTTAACGGATTTTTTACCGTTCGAAAAAAAAGTAAAACCCGGAACATACGCGGTTATTGCTGCTGAAGCTAAAATGGAAGAAGATGACGATAGGTTTGCGGCAGTTAAAGTTGTTATTAAAAATGAACTGCCAACAAAGTGGATTCCGGCAACCGTT
>JAHEYX010000144.1 GCA_023251415.1 Chitinophagales bacterium | reverse complement strand
TGTCACCGGGGTTCAACTTACTGGTTGAATCCAAGGTAATGGTATTGGTACAGGCATTAATAGCTGTAACAGGCGAATACCAATTAATTACACCTCCTATGTTTTGTGAATAGGCATAACCGCTTAGCAGAGTTAGTAAAAGGATAAGGATTTTTTTACCCACTTTGTTTCATAGTTTTGAGTTGCTAAAATACGATTCGTTTTGGTGCTGAAAAATTAATTCTAAGTAAATATAAAATCAATACTTTGAATTGCTTAAAAAAGTAGACGTTTTTACCTAGAAATTTGCAGCTATCCTTCAATAATTCAAGCATTTATAAATTAAAAAGCCGCATTGGTAAAATCTAGTATTTCATTTCATAAATTTTCGTTAATTTGGCAGTAAATATTATAAACGTGAAGAAACTATTTCTACTTATTCCGGTTCTTCTATTTTGTTGCTATTCTTGTAAAAAAGAGCCATCCACCACAAACGGTGTCAATTTTGATTTAGATTTAAATGAATCTGCTAATGCCCCACTAAAACAAGCAGGAGGCTATATAATCACACACAATATTTTAGTCATTCACTTTCTCAATAATTACTTTGCAACGGCGTCAAAATGCTCGTTTGATAGCAGTTTGTTAAGCTTCAATGATACTACGGCTCGAATTGTTTGTCCGTTAAATACGTGTAAATACGACATCAACGGCGAGGTCAAAAATGGTCCTACTACTACTGCCTTAAAACATTACAATGCCGTGTTAATTGGCACTACCCTATCCATTACCGGTAATTAACAGTTGTCTACATCAATTTGAGGCAAATCTATCATATGGCATTTTTTACAAAAATCAGGCGTTTCGTTTTTAAACCATTGCTGGCGAAATGCTTGATAGGCTTCACTATTCAAGGTTGTCATTAATCCTTCATGAAATACATTACCAAAGTTCAACTCCTTTGGAAACGGTTTAGCACAACACGGCGTCATCCAGCCATTCCAGGACACATAAAAATGTCCCCATGGTAACAGGCATTTTTGAAATTCATTTTTGGTTTCAAATTCAAAGGTGCTCATTTCTACTCCTGAATGATGGGCCGCCTTTTTAGCTGCTTTTAAAGCCAATAAAAAATCTCTTTCGGTGTAGAATTGATAGAAGTCGGTATCCCATTTATCGACAGCAGCAAGATTCATGGTCTGAAAATTCACATAGCGTATTCCAATTTTTGCCGCCAACTCAACAATATCGGCCATTTGATGATAGTTTTCTCGAAGTACTACCATATTAAATAACAAGTCGGCACGTTTACCGGCTGCTGCTTTTGCTATTGCTGTTACATTTTTGATGAAAAACGAGTAATCCCCTTCTAATCGAATGGTATCATAAACTTCATGCATCCCATCTATAGAAATTTGTATTGTATCTAATTTATCAACCAATTGTTCAGCAATTTCAACACTTTTAGGAAGGTGCGCATTGATTGAAACCGAACAAATAATGCCTTCACTTTTAGAACGAATATAATCTACTGCTTCCAGTAGCGGTTTGTAAAGCAAGGTTTCTCCTAAACCCGTTAATCCAATTGAGTCTACATAAGGGTAAGCTTCATCAACTATTCGCTTTAATTGCGCCAAATCTATAAATCCGGTATCCATCTGATCGCCAAAAGCATATTCCCGCGGACAGGTAATGCATTTTAAATTGCAATGATTGGTCACTTCAATCATTATAGACGTGGGATGAGCTACTTTAGTGCTTTTTATCCAATGCAGGTAGCTTGCATATAATCGATTACTGCAGTACTTAATAAAGTTTAAACCGCCCGGTAAATGCTTCAGCCTAAACCAAGCTTTGCGCCAACGACGACGCATTCGTGCCGGAGAAGAACTACTGAATTCATTCATGTAAAAATTGCAATAACTGGTTTCTGCGTAATTATTTACCCAATGCTTGTATTACATCATATTGTGTTATGATGTTGTAATTGCCACTGTCTTCTTTGGTTAATACGGCCGGTATATCTTTTGTAATTAGCGATGCCAATTTTTCAACAGGAGCATCCATACTTACAAGCGGAAGAACAGGGTCCATTACTTCAGCTATCGTTTTTTGCATTACTGCCGGATTTTCTACAATCAAATTGAATAAACCTCGTTCAGAAACAGTTCCAACCACTTCACGGTTTACAATTACCGGAATATGTGTAATGTCATATTTCTTCATTAAAGCAATAGACTCAGCTACAGTATTGCTTGTCGTAACAGTGATTAAATTTACTTTACCACGTGTGTTAATGATGTCACGAACGGTTTTAACTTCTAAAAAACCACGGTCTTTCATCCATTCGTCATTATACAATTTACCGACATAACGACTTCCATGATCATGAAACACCACCACCACTAAATCTGTTGGTTTCAAAGATTCCTTCATTTGCAATAAACCGGCAACTGCTGAACCTGCCGAGTAGCCCACAAAAATTCCTTCTTCCTTAGAAATACGACGGGCCATAACTGCTCCATCTTTATCCGTTACTTTTTCGAAATGGTCAATAACAGCCATGTCATAGTTTTGAGGAACAAAATCTTCACCTATACCTTCTGTAATATAAGAAGCAACTTCTTTCATGTCTAACTCCCCTGTTTCATGGTATTTCTTTAATAAGGAACCATAGGTATCAATTGCCCAAATTTTAATATTCGGATTTTTTTCTTTCAAATAACGTCCTGTACCGGTAATTGTACCACCGGTTCCCGCACCAACCACCAAATGGGTTATTTTACCATCTGTTTGTTCCCATATTTCCGGGCCGGTAGATTCGTAGTGCGCTTGGCGATTTGATAAATTATCGTATTGATTCACCCAATAAGAATTAGGTATTTCAGTTGAAAGGCGTTTGGCAACCGAATAGTAAGAACCCGGATCTTCAGGCTCAACATTCGTTGGACAAACGATTACTTCTGCCCCAACAGCTTTTAAAATATCTGCTTTTTCTTTCGATTGCTTATCGGTAGTGGTAAAAATACATTTATAACCACGCACCACTCCTACTAATGCTAAGCCCATACCGGTATTTCCGGATGTGCATTCAATAATTGTTCCTCCCGGTTTCAATAAACCTTTCGCCTCGGCATCATCAATCATTTTAACAGCCATACGGTCTTTAATTGAATTACCAGGGTTGAAAGAGTCAACTTTGGCGCAAACCATACAAGGTAACTCAGCAGTTACTTTATTTAAACGAATAAGTGGCGTATTGCCGATAGTTTCAAGTATATTATTTTTGATATTCATGAGCGCAAATCTACTCTTTTTTGTTTTATACTTTATTGGAATTAATATAGAATTTATAACAATAAGGTTTCTAATTCACTACATTAGAATTACATTTGCATAAATGACTCCGTATTATTGTCATTTCTTTTAACATGTTTAATTCGAAACAACATAGTGTTATAGGTTTAAGCATATTTTTTAGTATGTTATTGCTTGCGAATGTTTCGTTTTCTGCTTCCTATACCGATTTGAACAAGGCATTAAAAGCGAACCGCAGCGAAGTGACCGAATTGACACTTAGTGGTTACGACAGTATACCGAATGTAATATTCGTATTTAAGCATTTACAAAAACTGACTGTTCGAAACGGCTTGCGAACTATTCCTCAAAATATTGGACAGTTAGGGGTTTTAGAAGAGTTAATTTTTGTAGATAATTTCATTGTAGAAATACCGCCAAGCATAAAATATTGCCGCTTATTAAAAGATTTACGATTTATCAATTGTCATTTGGATGAAATTCCTAAAGAACTTTTTGAATTGCCTTTATTGGAAAAATTAACCTTAAAAAACAATCAAATTTCGCGTATTCCATGCGATTTTACGGACAATTATACGTTAAAGGAATTAAATCTAAAGTATAATAAAATCAAGGTACTGGACGACTGCATTCAACGCTTTTATGCCATGGAAACCTTTTATTTTACCGGCAATCCTTTTGCCATTATTCAAGGTGATTGGAACGATCCGAAAGCATTTAAGAAGCTGAAGACCTTAATTATGCGTGACTGTGGTTTAAATAAATTGCCTGTTTTTATGACTAAAAACATTACTTATTTAGATGTTTCAAATAATAAAATTAAGGAAGTAAGCGATGAAGATGTGTTAGTGCTGGAGAATCTTAGTTTTTTAAGCATGGAGAACAACCCTATTCATTATTTAAACGAATCTTTATTCCGATTACATAAATTAAAATCGCTTCAAATCGATAAATACGAATCCATTATTATTCAGTTATCCGAACAAAATAATGTGTGTATATCCTTTATGATTCAGAACTTAGACAATCGGCAAAATGACTTTAGACCTTGTGGTAAAAAGAAAGGAATGATAGCCATATTCTTATCTGAGCCTACCAAGCGAAAAAAGTAAGGCTAATCGTGCATTTTTACCTGACAGCAACCGGGTAAGGCCTTAAATGCTTCTTCGTTTTTCTTCACTTCATCAGCATCATAACCTAACGCAGCAATAGCTTGTTTTAATTGCGCTAAGGTTACTTTCCGTGGGTCATATTTAATGGCAACTTTTTTTGTTTGATTATCCAAAACAGCACTTTTTACTCCTTTTATTTTTAGTAATCCATGCTCTATTCGGTCTTTACATTGTTCACAAATTGCAGACGTTTGAACAGTTGCAACTATCCGTTTAACAGCCTTTTGCGCCATTACCGGTGATAACATAAAATGACAAAGCATTCCAATGAATGCAAGAAATGTTAAACTTTTTTTCATAAAAATTTATTTGATTAAACTGACATCACCCTTCAAAGATATAACTTTATTTCCACCGCAAAGTGCTCTAACGACATAAACATAGGTACTCATGGGGAGGTCTTTATTATTCAATCTTCCATCCCAACCAACAGCATTTTTATCATTTGTTAAATAAACCCGTTGTCCCCAGCGATCATAAATTTCCAGACTCAATAATTCATAATAATCATTGGGATTCATAATCATAAAGTGATCATCAATACCATCTCCATTAGGCGTAAAAGCATTGGGTATAATTAGCGCTTTACAAGGTTTTATAATTACACTTGTACTTGCAAAACTGCCACAACCGGTAAGCGAATTGTAATAATACAGCAAATACGTTGTACTCTGTGTTGGCGTGGCAGTTGGGGCAATAACCGTAGAATCATTTAAAGTAGCTGCGGGCGTCCAACTAAATGCATTGCCCCCGTAAGAAGCTGTAGCATCCAAACTAACGCTATTTCCTTCAAAAGTAGTTTGTGAAATACCGGCATTGGCAATTGGTGTTGGGTTAACAACCAAGCTTAGCTGATTATTCGCTTTACAGCCATTAACATCAACACAATTTACTAAGTAATTACCGGATGAATTAACCGAAATCGAATCGTCCGTACTTCCTGTATTCCATAAGTAAGAAGCAAATCCTGCAGAAGCAATTAACCATGCAGAATCTCCTTCACAGATTGCCGGTGGTCCGTTAATACTGACCACCGGAGTTGGAAAAACGGTAATTGGTGTTGAAAAAAGAACACTACTACAGGCATCTTGTGTTACGATCAAACCGGGATTCACTATAACATTAGCAACACCGGAGTTGGTATAGGTTACGGTATGAGGACCTATACCTGTACCGGGAAGGGCTATACCTCCGGCAAAATTCCAATTGTAAGAAATGGCACCTCCATTTGTGCCATTGGTTGTCCCATTAAAAAGAATGGTCACTTTATCCCCTGAACAAACTTGAATTGGTGAAGCAGTAAATGAAGCTATCGGTATCGGCACTACTGAAACATGCACTGTATCAACTACTGCTGATGTGCAACCATCTTGAGTTATGGCCAACGACACCACTTGCGTAATAATTTGATTGGTGGCATTATTCCATGTTAGGGTATGTGGTCCCGGAGTTGAACCACCCGGATTGGCTGTAGCCCCTGCAAAATTCCAATTGTAACTTGTACTCGAAGCAGCAGGATTTATGGTGCTCAAATTTGCATTCACTTGAATAGGAACTCCACTGCACACTGCATTAACAGTATTCGAAATTTGAGGTATGGGAATAGGATGAATTACTACCGTATCTGAAAAGTTTGCTGCTGCACAACCGTCTTGAGCAAGTTGTAAGCTTACAATTTTACTGGTATTTATTGAACTCGGATTGTTCCAACTTAATTGATAAGCGGCATTTGCTACTAATGTAGTTACTGTTGCCCCATTAAAATTCCATGTAAATTGTGCTGCACTACCACTTGCACTCGTTGTACCGGTAAAACTTAAATTAGTGGTTTGACCGCTGCATATAGAATCCGGAATTAGACTAAAACTAGCAATAGGAATGGGCCTTACTAAAACAACTTGATTGGTGGACGGTATGATACATCCATTTAAGTTAATACTTAAACTAATAGTTTGCAAACTATTGGTTATTAATTGAATACGTAAAGGGCCTTTACCACTACCACTAATGATTGTTCCACCATTGATGGTCCAATTGTATACTGCGCTTACCGGTGCATTCCCAATATAGGTTAAAGTTAAAGTATCACCATTACAAATGGTATCTTTAGAAATTAAAAAGTTAGCATTTAAATTGGCTAAGGCTACAACGGTATCCTTAAAAGGCGCAGAAACACAGCCTAAGGAATTTACTTGTAAACTGATTACATGAATACCTGCACTACTCCACGAAACTTGATATGGACCGGCTCCGGTAGCACCATTATTTATAGACCCCCCATTGAAATTCCAGGTATAAGTGGCGCCTGCTCCTGCATTTCCGGTATAACTAATCAAACTATTGGAATTAACACAAACAGAATCAACTACGGTAAAAGAAGCAGTTGGACTAACCAGTGGAGTAACTATTACACTGTCTTTTACTTTGCATCCGGTTGAATTCGTAGCAGTTACAACAAATGTATCTGCAATGCCTGAAACCGGAAGTTGTGCTACCGGATTCGAACAGTTTGTACAACTTAAACTGCCCCCTTGTAAGGATTGCCAAACATAATTTGAGCCTCCACTAACATGCAGTGGGACCGATGAAGCCGGACAAACCGCTGTATCATTACTTGCGATTAGTGTAAATGGAGGGACATACGTAACGACCATGGAATCGACAACCGGACAACCGGGGATTGCATTTAATGTAGCATAAAATGTTTGCGTAACAGTTGTACTCATCGTAGGTTGAGCAGTAGTTCCGTTGCTAATGATAGCTGCGTTCGGACTCCAAGTAAAAACATACGGTCCCGGAGGTGGAGGGGCGATACCAAAACGCATATTAGGTCTTAAACTACTAGTTCCTGTTATGTTTGGCGGACCAAAATTCATGGCACAACCAATCATAAAATCGTTATAGGCGTACATGGTACTTGATGATACGGTAGTTGTTTTTTCCAGAATATCTGAATTATCGTTTGTGCTGTTATCGTAACAAATTTCAACATAGAGTCCATTTTGCCCATCCCAGTCAAAATTAGTTGCAAGTGGAAAGGTATTCCACCCTAAAGTAGCAGTAACGGTTGAAGGGCCATAAACTGGAGTTAATACAGGAAAAGAAGGCGGTAAACCCGGATTTGCCGAACCTGCACAACCCATTTTTATACTAAAGTTGGAATAAGCAATGGTACTGTTTTTTTGAACAACATTTACTCCCAACTGAGTTATTACACCGGGTTGGCAACCGGCTGCAACCAAATCATTTTTTGAAAATACCA
>JAHEYX010000143.1:4829-7737 GCA_023251415.1 Chitinophagales bacterium | reverse complement strand
GTTGTTTACGTATCCATTCTAATTCGCGACGGTAGATGTTTTTATTTTTTTCTTGTTCGCTGGCTTCAGCTATTTCGCGTTCCGATTTTTTTTGAATATAGTAGGTAAAATCACCATCATAAGTATACAACTTGCCGTTTTCAATTTCCATGATGTGATTGCAAACATTATCCATAAAATATCGATCATGGGTAACCAATAATATGGTTTTAGAATTATCGCTTAAATAATTCTCCAACCATTCTATCATGTCAAAATCAAGGTGGTTGGTAGGTTCATCCAAGATCATCAAGCAATGTTGATGGTCGAAGCTGGTATCGATAAGTGTTTTTGCTAATGCAATTCGTTTACGTTGCCCACCGGATAAGGAGCGCATCGGTTGGTTCAGAAAATTAATTTTTAGTTGGCTGATAATGGTTTGAACTTCACTTTCAGCAGACCAAGCATGCAAATTATCAAGCACTGCTGCGGCTTCATGAATAGCAGTCCCTTCTTTATCGGTCTCCAATAAGGCATTGTACTTTTTAAGCGCTTGCATTATTGGATGTGGGTGACTAAAAATATTATCTAAAGCAGTTTCTTCGGGCTTGTATGGAGTGTCTTGTTCAAGAAAGGTGACGGCAACTTCTTTGTGTACCCAAACCTTACCGCTATCGGCATGTTCTTTTTGATTAATAATTTTTAGTAAAGTTGACTTTCCGGTTCCGTTTCTAGCTATTAAAGCTACTTTGTCGCCTTCATTGATGTGAAAAGTAATATCGTTAAACAAAGGCTGTATCCCATAACTCTTGGTGAGTTGCTCTACTGATAAATAATGCATGGGGTAAAGATAGGAAAGCTATCGATGAATTTTAGAAACCAAGCGTTTCCTTCACTATATTTGAGAAAAAAAAATGCGTAGAGTCGTTTTAAGTTTTAGCGTGTTGTTACTTTTTTTGCAAACGTGCTTGGCACATCAACCCATTAAGCAATTGGCTATGGAAGGCGGTGGAATACGCGGTATTGCTTATTTAGGAGCCATATCGGCTATGCAAGAAGCGCACTTGCTTGATAGTTTACAGCAAATTGCCGGAACATCGGCCGGTGGTGTAATGGCCGCTTTGATGGGGGTTGGTTATGATTGTACTGAAATGCAAGAAATTTTAAACAGTACCCGCTTCCAGCATTTTAACGATAATGAACTAGGCTTTATTACCGGCTTTTATCGTTTGTATAAACGAATGGGTTGGTATAAAGGCAATCGGTTTGAACGTTGGATAGAAAGTTATGTGGCGGCTAAAACCGGGAAATCATTGCTCACTTTTCAACAACTGCATGAACTGCATTTAGCTTATCCGTTGCTTTACAAAGATGTTTTGCTAACGGCCACTGATTTGTTAAGCCAACGCACCATTGTTCTTTCTTATAAAACCTATCCCGATATGCCGATTAGCAAAGCAGTACGCATGACCATGAGTATACCGTTTTATTTTACGCCGGTGCCGTATTCTTATCATCCTCCCATGCATCCCGAGATCACGCAATCACAGCTATTAGTGGATGGAGGTGTATTAATGAACTACCCCATAAAACTTTTTGACGATACGCTTAATGGACATTGGCATGCCAATCCATTTACGATTGGGTTGCGTTTGGACGATAGTTTAGAATCCATTTATTATAACAACCGATTTGATGCGGTGCAACATGCTTATCCGCCAATTCATAATGTGAAAGATTACAGTATTGCCTTTTACAAACTATTGATGGGAGCCTTATCGGACAAAGATTTGACGCCGGACGATGCCAAACGAACCATACGCATAAGCTCGGGTAGCGTAGGCGAAAAAATTAAAAAATTGAGTAGTTCAGAGCTTAATGAATTACTTAGCAACGGCAAAAATGCGGTAATAAATTATTACCGAAAGAATTAATGCGGGTTATTATTCCAGCTTCCTTTGTTGAAGGCGCCCATAATTTTACCAACCAGTGTTTTCCCGATAAATGGCGTATTCTGTGATTGCGACTGTATTTTATCGTTTTGAACTTGCCAATTTTCACTTGTGTTAAAAACTGTAAAATTAGCTTTGGCATTGACAGTAATAGTTGGGACTTCAATGGATAATAATTTCCGGGGATTTATCGCCAATTTTTCAACCAGTTGCGTTGGTGTAATACGATTTGATAAGGCTGTGTTTAAGGCTGAAAAACAAGTTTCGAGATGAACCATTCCGTAATTAGCATAACTAAATTCCACATTTTTATGATCAAAATCCTGGGGCTGATGCCAACTGCAGATTATTTCAATCGTATCGGAAAGCACTAAGTCATGTAAAGCCTTTACTTCTTGCATGCTGCGCAATGGAGGATTAACCTTATAACAGCTTTCAAATTCTTTTAATTGTTCATCTGTATATAACAAGTAATAACTGGCAAGACCTGCACTTATGGCGCCATTATTTGCTCTTGCCGCTGCTATTCGATTCCAACCTTCGGTAGTGGTACAATTAAAGAAATGCAAACGTGAATTGGCATATAAGCACAATTCAATATCCCGTTGTATAGCGGCAAATTCAGCCAACGCGGGAATACCTTTTAAACCTAGGCTTACACTAGTTGGACCTTCATTCATTACTCCGGAAGCTGAAATTGCTTTCACTTCGGGATGTTGCAGAATCAAGCCATTAAAAGCAGTAACGTATTGTAGAGCGCGCAGTAAAATACCTTCGTGTTGAACACCTTTAAGCCCATCGCTAAAAGCAATAGCACCGGCTTGCTTCATATCATATATCTCCGCTAATTGTTCGCCATTGCATTTTTGGGTGATTGCACCGATTGGGTAAATATCAACCGCAGTGTTTTTGTTTTGATTGGTGATATAATCCACCATGGATTTTGAATCAACTACCGGAGCTGAATTCGGCAAAAC
>JAHEYX010000143.1:0-4819 GCA_023251415.1 Chitinophagales bacterium | reverse complement strand
TTTCGTGTTGTTCTAAACCGGGGTCCCCTACTTGCGTTCCAATATCAAAAAAACCGGGACCAATGAAGTGATCACTGCAGTCGATGGTAACCGCGTTTTTTACTTCAATTTGATCATCAATTTGCTGTATTATTCCGTCTTGAACGAGAATAGATTTAGCTTGTAAATGAAAAGGAGAACCGGGGTCGGTTATGCAAACGTTCCGAAAGAGGTAGGTGGAATTCATATCGGACGACGAAGGTAAATAATATTCAGTTAAAACAGAAATCTAAAAAGCGGTAATTATCGAAGATGTACTATTTTAGCGATGCCAAGTGAAATAATTTTATTTTTGGACATCTAACTTATTTGATAATGGCTAAGAAAAAAAACACCGCTGCAAAGCAACAAACACCATCTACAGCAAGTACAGTAAGCGAACAAAACCTTAATTCGGCGCCTTTTTATTTGAATCGCTATTTTTTGTACGCCATACTTGCCTTATTAAGTTTTGCCTTTTATTGGAACACTATTCAAAATGATTATTGCCTTGATGATTTAATGGTGATTACCGGCAATAAGGCTACATTAAAGGGGTATGATGGGATTAATGAACTGTTGACCAAAGATTTTTTGTATGGATTCAGGGGCGGAGTCAGCCACGATTTAGCTTCCAATCGCTGGCGCCCGTTGAGTATGATCAGTTTTGCTATAGAACAAGAATGGTTTAAAGGAAATCCGCATATCAGCCATTTTATTAATATATTGACTTTTGTTTTAACTGTTCTTTTGTTGTTTCACTTTATTGTACGCTATTTAAAGGTCAATGAAATAATGGGGTTCTTTATTAGTTTGGTCTTTGCCATTCATCCCATACATACTGAAGTAGTGGCCAATATTAAAAGTAGAGATGAATTATTTTGTTTATTATTTACTTTACTAACGCTAATACCTTTGTTTAGAGGCTTTGAAAAGAAGCAATACTTGTGGCTTATACCGGCCGCATTTAGTTTTTTCTTGTCCTTACTTTCGAAAGAGAACAGTATCACCTTCATTGCTGCAGTGCCGTTGTTACTTTATTTCTTCTCAAAGGAAAAAGCACCGGTATTGATTGGCAGCACCTTACTTTTAATTGGCGTTACCGCACTCTATGCTGCTATGCGTTTTTCTATTCTACCTTATGAAAAAGCTGAGGCCAGTAAGGAGTTAATGAATAATCCTTTTTTATTAGCTGTTGGTTTTCAAGCCTTAGCTACCAAGATTTATTTGTTGTTGGTTTATATAAAATTGTTAATCCTCCCCTATCCTTTAAGCTTCGATTATTCCTACAATCATTTCCCTTATCGAGAACTCACAGATTTAATGGTACTCTTAAGTATAGTTGTTCATATTGCGCTTTTATTGCTTGCGCTGGTGGGTTTAAAGCGTAAATCCATTTATTCGTTTAGCATTTTATTTTATTTCATTACTCTTTCCATCAGTACAAATTTGGTGGTAGAAATTGGTACTCCATTAGGCGAACGTTTACTGTATATGCCTTCGTTGGCGCTTGGTTTCGCACTGGTTTATTTTATAGCAGCCGTATTAAAAAAAGCAAATGCGTTAAAACCGGCAGTAATACTAATTATTGCTATTCCCATTGTTAGTTTGGCTGCTTATGCTACTGTACAACGCAACTCTGAATGGAAAAATGATAATACCTTGAATATTGCCGATATACAAAAATGCCCGAACTCGGCCCGATTATGTAATGGAGCCGGAGGTGCAGATATTAGAATTTCGATGGATACGACCTTGTCAAAAAAAACACAAGACAGTTTGGAATATATTGGAATAAAATGGCTGAAACACGGATTAGAAATACATCCCACATTTGCCGATTGTGAGTTAAACTTAGGAGTCGCCTATAGCCGTTTAGACAGTTTGGAGTTGTGTGAAAAATTATGGAATGATGTTCGTCGTGTTGCGCCGGGTCATCCAAAGTTTTTAGAGTATGACCCATTTTTAGGAGTTGCCTATTTAAACAAAGGATTAAAAGCCGGTGAAAAAGATCCGCGTCGTGCCATTTATTATTTTGAAAAGGCTATACGCTATATACCAAACAATCCAGATTTACTTTACAATTTAGGTGGAGCCTATTACACGATTGGCGCCTATGCTCAAGCAGAAACAACCTTAACGAAATGTTTGCAAGTAAAACCGGGTTATAAAAATGCTGAAATGGGTTTACGTGCTTCTAAATTCAAATTATACGGAAAATAGTATGCAGTATATCGGAATTTAGCTTTTGAAAATATTATTATTTACTTTCGTGCATGACATTTTCACACCCGCATTTAGAGCGATTAATCCACTGCATTGATTTAGAAGAAAAAGAACAGGTCAGCCGTTTTAGAATTGATCAACAACATACTTTAAAAAGCCTAAAAGCGGAAGGTTTAGCGCTTCATCCCATTCAAGTTACGCGCAAAAATTTTGGATATGCGGATTATCCGGAAATCGGTTTTCGAATAAATTATCCGGCCGAATCAAATGCCTTTCGTGATGGAGTTGCTATAGAATGTTTTTTAGAGGGCGAAGAACCCATTAACGGGATATTGCTTAATTTAGAAGGTAAAACGGGTGAATTTCGTTTGTTTGCCCCTGACTTCCCCGATTGGATTGAAGAGCGTGGTGTGGGTATAAAATTGGCTCCGGATCAACGGACCACCACTATTATGAAGTCGGTATTGAAAGACCTTCCTGCCAATAAAAAATTGTATCCTTTATTTGAACGCTGCCACGATACTACATACATTCCACTAGTACCTCCTTTAATTCAAGCAATGAACTAAGCTTCAAAAGCAACAAACTGAACTTGAGCCAACAAGAGGCTGTCGCAGCAATCTGTGCTCAGGAGCCGGTGACTATAGTTCATGGTCCTCCGGGAACCGGAAAAACCACCACTCTAATTGAAGCCATTTATCAATTGGTACAAAGTGGTGAAAAAGTTTTGGTTACTGCACCAAGCAATACTGCCGTTGATAATATTGCCAAAGGATTATTGGCCTTACAACTGCCGTTGCTGCGTGTTGGGAATACCAGTAAAGTAGATGATGTATTATTTCCACATACCCCGGAAGGTCGTTTAAGCGAAAGCAAGCAAGTAAAAGAAATTAAGGATTTAAAAATACGGGCCGAACAATTTCGGCGTATGGCATTAAAATACAAACGTAGTTTTGGAAAAGCAGAACGCGAACAACGTAATTTATTGTTTAAAGAAGTTTACGCCATTCGAGCTGAAATCAAAGCTATTCAAGCTTATAATGAAGAAAAACTATACGATGATGCACGTGTTATACTTGGTACACCAATTGGGTTACAAGATTCTAAAATTAAGCCGAATCAATTTCAAACCTTAGTAATTGATGAAGCCGGACAATGTTTAGAACCTTTAGCCTGGTGCGTTTTCCCGTTTGCCGATCGCTTTGTTTTAGCTGGCGACCATCTGCAATTACCTCCAACCGTATTAAGTCATGAAGCAGCACGATTAGGCTTCAACCGTTCTATATTAGAAGTCTTTTTCACCAAAGTGCCGGCAGTCTATTTGCTTAATACGCAATACCGTATGCGTGAAGCCATAGCCGGTTTTTCGAGCAATTATTTTTATGCTGATAAACTTCAAACGGCTCAGCATTTATTAAATACCGGTCAACACCTTACGTTTATTGATACAGCCGGTTCAGGTTTTGAAGAGTCTCGAGGGCAAGATGGTAGCAGTTTACAAAATGAAGGAGAATTACGCATCGCTAAACAACTTATCGAAAGCGAACAATTGAATGCCGCTACGACTGCCTTTATTTCTCCATATGCCGGACAAGTTGCTGCTGCAAAAGAGCAATTTACAACAGGTATGCGGGTTAGTACTATCGATAGCTTTCAGGGGCAAGAACAAGAAGCTATCGTGTTATCCTTGGTGAGAAGTAATAGTGATGGTGAAATTGGCTTTTTGAAAGACTACAGAAGAATGAATGTAGCAATTACACGTGCCAAAGAACAATTGTATGTAATTGGTGATAGTGCAACATTAGGCGGAGATGCGTTTTATACGGCCTTTTTAAATTACATTGAATTGCATGGTACCTATAGAACCGTATGGGAATTTGAATTGTAGTCGCTTAATAAATGGCTAAAACGGTGTAATGGGTGGCATTAAAAGTAAAACTATCCCCTTGTCTTTTGTTCATGAGCATTAGTCCTAATGGCGATTCGGCCGATAATGCAAATACCGTTTGTTGATTAATTGATGCTTTACCTAAAGCTGTACTAATGTAAAACCATGCAGTAGTTGTTTTTACCAAACTACCAAGTATGACAACAGGTGTAGGTTTGTCATCAGCAATTAATCGTTGCAGTATGGCTAATTGCGCTAAAGCTTTATTGTACTGGGTACGAATGGTTTCTTGTTCTAACTGAACCATAGCCAACGCCGTTTCATGTTTATCACCTGCCGTACTTTTTGTTTCAGCACTTGCTGTTTCTTTTAAATCAAGCAGTCGCTTATGCAAGGCATCGACCCGTTCTTGGCTGAGCGTAAGAAAATAAGCATGCACCAATTCTTTCATGCGTGGTTAGTCTGGAAGAAGCACCCAATAATAGCTAGCATGAACACGGGGGCTCAATACTAAATGATTTAATGTGCTTATTTTTTTACACAAAACAACAAATTACTTTCATTTAACTTCCATTTATAACCGGTACCAAATGGTATCGAAGCGATTTTGGAGGTATCTGCTTTATTGTAAATGGCTAAACGATCGGATTCATGAATATACGGAAAATCGCGTGTTGGACCATTATA
>JAHEYX010000142.1:5581-7772 GCA_023251415.1 Chitinophagales bacterium | reverse complement strand
TTGTTCAACTGTACGGTTCACAAAACGTTGACGTAAACGATCATTGGTTTCTACTTTAATTTTCCAACGCATCGATTCAGAAGTATGCACAGAATCAGAATCGTGTGGACCAAACATCATTAAAGCCGGCCACCACCAACGGTTCATGGCATCTTGCGCCATTTCACGTTGAGCAGGTGTACCGTTCATCATTTTGGCCATTATTTCATAACCTTGGCGTTGGTGAAAACCTTCCTCTTTACAAATGCGAATCATTGCCCTGGAGTATGGACCATAGCTGCATTTGGCTAACATGGTTTGATTAACGATAGCAGCGCCATCTACTAGCCAACCGATTGCTCCAATATCAGCCCAATTCAACGTAGGATAATTAAATACCGAACTGTATTTGGCTAATCCGGATTGCAATTGTTGAATCATTTCACTGCGATCGATTCCGAACGTTTCAGCAGCTGAATACAAGTACAAGCCATGACCGCCCTCATCTTGAATTTTAGCCAATAGAATTTTTTTAGCACGTAAAGATGGAGCACGCAATACCCAATTACCTTCAGGTTGCATACCAATTACTTCGCTGTGTGCATGTTGTGAAATTTGCCGAATCAACGTTTTACGATACGCTTCCGGCATCCAATCTTTAGGTTCAATTTTTTCGTCAGCTTGAATGCGTGCTTCAAACTGCGCTAATTTTTGTTCTTCAGTCATAAGGCCTTTGTTTAGTCGGGTTTGGAATGATTAACTAAAAAGCAATTTGCTTCCTACCATCCTAAGAAGGATAGTTGAAGCAAAATTGTAATAAGAGGATAGTAAAATGGATGACGATTGTCAGTTGCCGAATTGATAGCTGTCAGTTTTTAACCGTCTATGCCTCAACGACTAAAAGTTAATGCGAGGTTTAGTAATGCTGTTGAATGGATTGCTAGTTACTCTTTCATCAATTTAACAACAGTGCTTGTACCATCATTAAATTCAATTTTTATTAAATAACAACTGCTTGAATAAGGGCTTAAATCAATGCTTTCGGAAAGCTGCAAATTGCTTGTTATTGATTTTAGTAATTGTCCGTTCGAATTGCGCACTTGAATACACTTCATTGGAATTGGTACAGTCAAGTTTATGCTGGAGCAAGTAGGATTGGGATAACAAACAATAGCTTGCTTAGTGGTAAGAGCTGCAACCGTTAAATTCAAATCAGAAGTATAGCGCATTATGCCGATTCGATAAGTGCCCGAATTAGCGATTGTTCCGGCGACAACGACCTTTCCATCTGCTTGACTGAGAATAGCTGTACCGTAATCATAGCTGCTTGAACCATTCAGCACAAAATCACTTGTTATAAACCCATTGGTACCAAATGAACTGTCTACTTCACCGTTAACTTTAACGCGTAAAAGACCGAAATCAAAAGTTGTATTAGCCGATTTAAATGCACCACATGCAATAATTTTTCCATCCGATTGCAAAAGCGAACTGTAAGCGATGTCATCTATATGGTTGTAACTTTTTACAACGCTACCTGCATTGCCAAAGCCCGTATCCAAACTTCCATTAGTATTAAGACGCACAATCATTAATTGGCGAATGCTTGGGTTAGTATTAGAATACGAATAACCGCTTGCGACTATTTTACCATCCGATTGCAGCAATAGGTGGTTAATTTCATCTATAGAACTTCCAATAGTAAGTACTTGAATGCCATTTAAACCAAAAGAATTATCAAGTGTTCCATTAGTGTTTATTCGAGCTACAGTAGCCAATACTTTTGTGTTTTGATAAGTATGTCCACCCAACACTATTTTACAATCCGCTTGAATAACAATTGAATTAATGGCTTCATTACCCGAACTATTAACACTGAAGGTCAGTAATCCATTTGTCCCAAACGTATTATCAATACTACCGGATGAAGTAAAACGGCAAACCATAAACACACCATTTAAACTACCGGCAACAACAATTTTTCCATCGGATTGAATGGCTACAGCATTATTAAATTGCGCACTTCCAAATTGAAATCGTACTTCTCCATTTTGTCCAAAGGAATGATCTACAAGCCCCATGGTATCTATTCTTCGAATGGCTAAAAATGTTAGTGGAAAAGAATCAGCCTGACCAACTTCAATTAGCTTTCCATCCGCTTGTAATGCAGCATCATAGACCATACTTTGATAGCAATGTGCAAAGGTGTCGC
>JAHEYX010000142.1:0-5571 GCA_023251415.1 Chitinophagales bacterium | reverse complement strand
TAGTACCATAGCCGGCATCCAATTGACCATTAGCCAAAAAACGAGCGCTCAAAAAGCAATTGTAATTATTTAATCGTCCGGTTGCACAAACCAATAATTTTCCATTTGCTAATTGAAATGCATTGGAAACATCACCATTTACTGTACTTAACAATTGACCACTATGATTAAACGTGGTGTCCGGTTGAAAAGCATTTTGGGCATGAACGCTTTTAATACGAGTTAAGCAGGTGATAAGCAAAGCAATTGTAAGAAAGTGCCTTTTCATGAGTTTTAAATTTGAACACTAAACTAATAGCTGTTCAATTAATTCAATCATCATTCTTAACTGCGTGTAGTAAAAATTGAGTAGAACACTGTTTTTCTTAGCACATACCCATTTCTAAAAGCGTTTATCTAAAAACTAAAAGCCGCATTGATGGGATGCGGCTTTTGTTTGGTTTTAGTTATAAGTACACGATTATAAAGTTCCTCGGCGGGCTTGTTCGGCTTCTATACTTTCGAACAAAGCTTGGAAATTCCCTTTGCCAAAAGATTTAGCTCCTTTGCGTTGGATGATTTCGTAAAATAAAGTTGGTCGATCTTCAACCGGTTTTGTAAAGATTTGTAATAAATAACCTTCTTCATCCCGATCAACCATAATGCCCCATTTTTTCAATACTTCTAAATCCTCTTCTATAATACCTACACGTTCTTTAACGGTATCGTAATAAGTACCAGGTACATATAAGAATTCAACCCCACGACGGCGCATTTCAGAAATGGTAAAAATAATATCATCGGTAGCAACGGCAATGTGTTGGCAACCCGGACCTTTGTAGAAATCAAGGTATTCTTCAACTTGTGATTTCTTTTTACCCGGAGCCGGTTCATTAATCGGAAATTTAATATATCCGTTACCATTGGTCATTACTTTACTCATCAAGGCAGTGTACTCGGTCGAAATATCTTTATCATCAAAAGTTACCAAGTTAAAGAAACCCATAACATCCGCATAGAATTTACTCCAAACATTCATTTCCCCTAATCCAACATTACCAACCATGTGATCAATGTATTTTAATCCGGTAGAAGTAGGTTGATATTCGGTTTGCCATTTTTCATAACCCGGTAAAAATACACCCGAGTAATTTTTACGTTCAATGAACAAATGCACCGTGTCGCCATACGTATGAATACCGGAAATTTTTACTTCACCATTTTCATCTTTAACCGTGTGCGGCTCCATATATGATTTTGCACCGCGACTGGTTGTTTGTTCATAAGCATCATACGCATCATTCACCCATAAGGCAATTACTTTAACACCATCTCCGTGTAAACGCAAATGATCGGCAATGGGACCCTCTGATTCAAAAGGTGTAGTTAATATTAAACGGATTTTTCCTTGTTGTAAAACGTAGCTGGTACGGTCACGAACACCGGTTTCTAAGCCGGCATAGGCTAATTCCTGAAAACCAAATGCAGTTTTATAATAGTGTGCCGCTTGCTTAGCATTGCCTACATAAAATTCTACATAATCGGTTCCGAGAATCGGTAAAAAGTCTTGTGCCAATGGAAATACTTTTTGTGTTTCCACATATTCATAATTTTTGACAGCGGTTAAGTCTTGCATAAAAAATTAATTAGAAGTGTTATAATTATTAATTGTTTGGGCTTGTTGATTCTTTGATTTTAAATTGCTCGAATTATAAAATTAATCCATCAGCTACCGGTTCAAATTTGCCTTGCAACCAACTGTGGTAATAATCTTCAATTTCGATATTCAAAGCTTCTGCAGTAAGTTTAACCGGATTAAACGGATCAATCATTACTGCTAATTCATTGGTTTCTTTTTTACCGATACTGCGTTCAATTGCCCCCGGATGCGGTCCATGAGGTAATCCACCCGGATGTAAAGTGATTTGACCTTGTTGAATATTATTGCGGCTCATAAAATCACCATCTACATAATACAACAATTCATCACTGTCGATATTACTGTGGTGATACGGAGCAGGAATCGCATTCGGATGATAATCGTATAAACGTGGAACAAATGAACAAATCACAAAGTTCTTGCCTTGGAAGGTTTGATGAATAGGCGGAGGCATGTGTATACGACCTGTAATCGGTTCGAAATTGAAAATAGAAAACGCATACGGATAAGAAGTACCATCATAACCTACAGCATCAAACGGGTGATTTTCGTAAACATATGGATAAATTAAACCACGCTTTTTAATCTTAATTAAGAAATCCCCTTTTTCATCATGCGTAACTAAATTTTGCGGTAATTTAAAATCACGTTCACAGAAAGGCGAATGTTCTAAAAACTGCCCATAGTTATTGCGATAACGGGTTGGTGTTTCAATAGGACCATGTGATTCAACAATCAATAATTTGTTTTCCGGGGTATTAAATTTCAATTGATAAATAGTACCACGCGGAATAATCATATAATCGCCGTATTCAAAATCGATTGAACCGTAAATACTGTATAAAGTACCGCTGCCTTTGTGTACAAACAACATCTCATCGGCATCGGCATTTTTATAAAAATAATCCTTCATGCTGTTCATCGGTGCGGCTACACCAATAGTCATATCGTCATTAACAAATAAGGTTTTACGACTATCCAAATAATCTTCTTCCGGAGCGGTATCAAAACTTAAAAAACTGCGTGCTTGCAAATTATCTTCCACCATTACTTTCGGACGCACCGAATAAGGAGTTCCTTTTTCTTTTACACGGGTTGGCGGATAAAGGTGATAAACCAAGGAGGATAAACCGGAAAAACCTTCCGTTCCGAAAAGTTCTTCGTGGTATAAATCTCCTTTTTCATTTCTGAAAACAACATGGCGTTTTGCTGGTAATAAGCCGACTTGGCGATAGATAGGCATAAAAAATAATTTTAGTAGGAACAAAAGTAGTGTCACCCCTAACCCAAATCGACTGATATTGCTCAGTCCTAAAACTGATACTCGTAAGGAATTACAGTCGTTTCGGGGTTTTCTTTGATTTGTATCAATTAGTTATCTCATTTTTAAAAAATAATTTACAAGTCGTACAACCTTTCAACCTTTTAGAGACCCTTTATAAGAAGAACGGCAGGAGATCGAAAAATAAATTATCTTTTCATCCAACCTTTCTGTAAAAAAGTAACCCTTTAGTAAATGAGTTTAACTACTGCTTACGATTCGAAAGAACTTGTTGCCGGATGCATCCGACAAGATCGTTTGTGTCAAGAGCGCTTGTATAAACAATATAAGGATGCCATGTACACCTTATGTAAACGTTTACTAAACGATGATGAATTGGCTGCCGATGCTTTGCAAGAAGGTTTTATAGAAGTATTTCGTTCGATTGCTACTTTCCGGGAGGAAGCAACCTTGGGCGCTTGGATTAAAACAATTGTATTGCGTCGGGCACTTAAAATCAACAGTCGTTATGCAATGTACGAAGAGCTCAAACCCAATCGCGACGATCGTAAAATTGATTGGGACAGCAGCCTCACCGGTGCCTTATTAGCTAAAGCAATTGCCGCATTACCTGCAGGATGCCGACAAGTGTTTGTGCTAATTGAAGTAGAAGGTTACTCGCATCGCGAAACAGCTGCATTAATCGGAATTAGTGAAGGAACATCCAAATCGCAATTGTTTCATGCCAAAAAATTATTGCGCGATTATTTAAAACCCATAACCAATTGACCTTATGAAACAGGAACAAAACGACCCGATTTGGTTAAAAATTAGTGCCGACCTCGACTTACAATATGAGGAAAGCGGAAGAGTAAATTTAGAACAAGCTTTACATACCCTACCGGTATATACTGCTCCGGAATCGGCATGGTCCAATATTGTTGAAGGATTGCCCAAAAAAGTTGTTGTTCGTCAATTAACGTTTAGAAAAGTAATGGGCATTGCTGCCATACTAATCATTATGATCGGTGCTTTTTTGACCTGGCAACACATCGCTACAAAAGAGGTTCCGGTACAATATGCTAAAGTTGAACAAAGCAAATTGGATTTACACTTAATAAGCGATACTTCGACACAAGTATTTGCCGATTTAAAAAATGCCGTTTGTGAAGTTCGTCCGGGTTATTGTAAATCAGAAGAATTTCAAGAAACCGAAAAAAATTATCAAGATTTATTAGAAGCACAACAACAAGTATTAAAAAAAGCTGCTATGTACGATGATGATGCACAAGTAGAACAATTGCTATTACACATCGAAAATGAAAAAAAACAAATCGAACAAGAAGTTATTGCTCAAATCAATTAATTATGAAAAATTACCTATTACTTGGATTACTCTTATTGAGTATCCTTAGCAACAGTAAAGCACAGGAAGCCAATGTCGCATTCAAGGTGCTAGAATACCATTACAAGTACAATAAAAATATACACCTTAACGCCAATTGCGAATTAGCTGATTTGGAATTTACACACAGCAACGGTACCGAGGTTTATATTAAATGTACGTATAGTGCACGTCACGCTGATAAATCAATAGCTACACAAGAACTTAGCCGTCATCAAATCCTGGTTCGCAAAACCTTAAATGATATTTTACTCAGCAATTATTTTACCATTAACAGCGGAGAAACAGAGCCTAAAGCCAAATTGCGCATCAAGTTTGAAATTGCATTACCCGATGGAATTACAGTCGACATTCACAACAATTTCGGAAGTGTAAGCATTATTAATGTTCCGATAAAAGGAACCATCACACAAGATTACGGGAAAGTGTTATTGCAAAAAGTAGCTGCACCTTTGGTTATTAAAGGGCAATTAACCTTAATGAACATACAGGATATGTCGGGCAATTTAGAAGTTAAAAACAAAAGTGGTGATATCAGCATCGTGCGTTATACCGGCAGCAGTTTGAAACTAACGAATGCAAATGCGAATGTTACTATTGATCAAATAGCCAATACCACGCAAGTACAATTAACTTTATCGCACGGCGAATTGCTTATGAAAAACATGGATTATAACCAACACGAATTGCAAATAGAATCCTACAAAATTCCCATCGTTGCTCGCAAAGACATTGCTCCGATTGATTACAAAGGCGATTATTACCGTATTTCTAAAAGTCGTCCATTACCCCTACTAAAAATCACATCCACTTACACCAAAATCCAATTATTATGAAAAATAGTTTTTACCTAACCCTTTGCTTGCTTTTCGTTTTCACGTTTAAATTACTAGCGCAAACCGATTCATTTGAAGTAAAAGAAAATAAGTTTATGCGTACCTACAACTACCTCACCATGGCTAAAAAAGAAGAAACCAGTGTGTGGAAATTGAAAGTACTTCCAATCAATTTCGAAAACTTACCGCGTGATCCGTTTAGTTATGAAGGCATGCCAATAATAGTATCGTATGAGCGCAAAATAACGCCTCGTTTTTCATGGCAAGTTGAAATGAAAGCCATTTATTACGAAGCTAAAAACTTCTACAATGGTTATCCTAGTCGCGATTTAAATTACCAAACCGATGATAACAAAACCATGATTCTAAATACTGCAGTTGCAGCCGAGTTTCGGTATTATTATAACATGAAAGCCCGTATGCATCGCAA
>JAHEYX010000141.1:836-7789 GCA_023251415.1 Chitinophagales bacterium | reverse complement strand
AAGCACGAATAAACTTGCTAATTTATTTAAGGCAATTAGTACACTTACTCCAACAAAAAAAGAGGCTATTTTTGTAATAAGCACTTTAGAAGAAAAAGCTAGAAAAAAAGGGGCCATTACCCATGAAATAAGCGGGCTCCAAAAACCATTTACAGCCTCTTTAAAATTGCCTAGATAATACTTTTGCGCAATATTAATATACGACATGCCATCCGGGTCGATATAGGCTTTTTGATAGGGATAAAGTGCAATAAATAAAATGGAATAAGCTAATATAGCCCAATGCAAACTTTTAATCCTTTTGCTTAACTGTAAAATCTGACTAATATGTGGTTGCATTGCTTGTAAAGCTAGTGGTAGTCCCACCGGGAATCGAACCCAGATCAAAAGTTTAGGAAACTTCTATTCTATCCAATTGAACTATAGGACCGCTATTGGATTGCAAATATAGCCGAATATTTGTTTTAAAAATAATGCGATTTCAGCCAGCTAGGGCATTTCGATACCTACGACGCATTAAAATATACTTCTATTTAATTTTAACCAATATTCGCTAACCAACTTAATTGACTTCATGTAGGTTACATAATCAACCGGCTTAACAATGTAACTGTTTGCGCCCGCATTGTAACAGTTTATACGATCAGATTCCAAATCGGAAGTGGTGAGAATAATAACCGGAATGGCTTTAGTTAAAGGATTTGACTTAAGTTGCTGGAGCACTTGTACGCCATTTAATTTGGGCAGTTTTAAATCGAGTAGAATAATTTTAGCTCTAAATCTTCCGGTATCTGCTTTACGGAATAAATAATCCAATACTTCTTCGCCATCGACAAAATGTTCGATTTCATTTTTTACTTGACAGGCGCGAAAAGCACTGATGGTTAAGGTGGCTATTTCCGAATCATCTTCCACTAAAATAATTTTTATAGCCGTGTCTATTGCTTGCATTTAATAGATTTTTATAATTTTTAAAATGGTATCGTAAAATAAAATGTAGTTCCATGGTCCACCTTGCTATCCACCCAAATTTGCCCGTTATGCTTTTCAATAATTAACTTAACAATGGCAAGACCAACACCGTTTCCTTCAAAATCACTGGCTTTATGTAAACGTTGAAATACACCAAATAACTTATCGGCATATTTCATGTCAAAACCTGCTCCGTTATCTTTTACATAAAATTGATATTGTTTTGCTTCTTTGACACATCCAATTTCTATTTGAGGAGCTCCTCTTTTCGAAGAATATTTAATAGCATTTGAAATCAGGTTCATCCATACTTGTTCTAAAATAGAAGCATCCCCATTGACAGTAGCTAAATTATGAATTGCAAAATTAGTATTGGGTACAACCATGTGTTCGCAATTCGCCATTACCTTTTCTACCAATTTATTCATGTCTACTTCTTCCTTTTCTATCGTACGTTTTCCCAATCGACTTAAATTCAATAAATCCTCAATCAATTGATTCATACGAGTAGTGCAGGTACGAATGTTTTGTAAGAATTCTTTTCCTTCATCGTCTAATTGATCTGCATGAAACTCGGCAAGCAAGGTAGCAAAACCATCAATAGCTCCGAGTGGCGTACGTAAATCATGCGAAACCGAATACGTAAACATTTCCAATTCCTTATTGGATTTTTCCAAATCAAAAGTACGTTGATTAACTTTAATTTCCAGTTCTTCATTCAAATGCAACATGATATCTTCTGCCTTTTTCTTTTCGGTTATGTCGCTTAAATTAATCAATATTGCCTCAACACCTGGCGTATCCAATAAATTAGAGAAGGTGGCATCAACCCATATAAAGTGTCCGGCTTTGTGCTTGATTCGATAATTTAAATGTGCAAGCATTTGTGGCGTACGCAATACTTCTTCATACAATTTAATGGTCACTTCGATATCATCCGGATGAATGATTCGTTCAATGCCAAGTTCATGCATTTCATTGATTGCCCATCCTGTAACACGCTCTACCGCAGGGCTTTCATAAATTATTGTATGCAGATCTTTCGTTAAAATGATACCATCATAATTGTTTTCAATCAGCAATTTGAATCGTGTTTCACTTTGTTTCAATAAATCTTCTGCTTCTTTTCGGTCGGTAATATTTCTATAATTTAATACGATAGCATTCACGCTCGGATCATCTAACAAATTAATTAATGTGCCTTCACACCAAATAAAGCTGCCATCCTTCTTTTTAAATCGATTTATTCGCGGATAAACTACACCCGGATTTTTAAACGATTCATAAAATAATTCTTTCGATTCTTCTAATTGATCAGGATGAACAATGGAAAAACCAGTCATGCCTTTAATTTCATCCGTAGTGTATCCGGTAGCTTTTTCGAAAGACGGGCTACTGTATTTGATACTGGAGTACTCATCAACTAATACAATAATATCCGGTGCATTTTCAATCAATGCTCTAAATCGCAATTCACTCGCCTTTAAATTAGCTTCCGCCATTTTTTTATCGGTAACATTACGATAATTGGCAACAACTGCTTTAACGTTTTCATCATAGAGTAAGTTTGTTACAGTTCCTTCACAATTAACAATGGCGCCGTTTTTACTTACTAAGTTAATTTCATGTGAAAGTGGTACCCCCGGATAGTAAGTAGTATTTTCAAAAAACTGTTGTGCTCTTTGTAGTGAATCAACATGAATAATATCGCTCGCCGACTTTCCTTGAACCTCTTCTAAAGTATACCCAATCGATTTTTGAAACGAAGGACTGGTATACAATACATTACCGCTTTCATCAAATAACATGATGATATCGGGTGCGTATTCAATCAACGCGCGGTAGTGCTTTTCACGCGCACTCAACTCCAATTCGGCTTTTTTCTTTTCGGTAATATCATGAATAATTCCATAAGCAATACAATGCTTGGTGGTTTCATCCACTATAAATTTACATTGTGCTTGTACATATTTCTTCTGCCCGTGTATAGTAAGAATAGCAGCGTCGTATTTAAAATCTTGTTGTGTATTAAAACCATTGTCAGTTATTAATTTGACAGTATCATAATCGTCGGGATGAATAAACGACAAGTATGTTTCATAAGCAGGAGTTATACCATCCGGTTCAACTTCAAAAATACGATAAGCCTCTGCAGACCAGGTTATGCCACCTGTACTCATATTTACTTCCCAACTGCCAATATGAGCAATTTGTTGAGCGGTACTCAACATGCGCTGTTTGTTAAGTATGGTTTGCTCGTTTAATTTTTGCTTGGTTATATCCATTAACACCCCAACCATTCCATCTTTTCCTTCAAGATTGCGTTGGAATTTACATTGGCTCATTACAACCTTCTCCACACCTTGCGGAGTAATTATTCGTGCTACATAACTGAAGTCAATTCGTTGCCTAAGTGCTTTAGATGACAAATTGAAAACGCGTTCACGGTCATCCGGATGAACACAGTTGATGTAGTTTGAATAAGAAGCTTCAATTTGTTGCGGCAAATAACCTACAATACGATAAAACTCATCCGACCAATAAGCAGTTTGTAAATCCGTTAAATCCAATTCCCAACTTCCCATTTGCGCTACTTCTTGAGCCGCATTTAACATCTTTTCACGTTTAACTAATAAATCTTCCGCTTGTTTGATATTGGTTTTATCGTCGTGAAATACTACCAACTGGGTTATTTTTCCGGATTCATCTTTAATAGGATAAATCAGTAATTCTAACCAACGTTTCCTTCCGGTATGACCCGTTTCTTTGGGGTCATAAAGAAATGCCGGTATATGTACTGTTTCACCCGCTAATGCTTGGTAATAGTACGATAACAGGTTTTTATCTTGTAAACCTTTATCCTGAAAAACATTATACCCAACCAATGAAGTAACAGGTGGACCAAATAATTTACTCCAAGCGGTATTGGCATTACTAAAATCACCATTCGCATTTAATAATACAATAGGCTGCGGATATTGTTCGATAATAGAAGCAAACTTTATTTCATTCAATACCACTTGCTCTTCGGTCTTTTTTCGATTAGTGATATCTGTGCGGATAGTGAGGTATTTGTATGGTTTACCTTCCTTATTCAGAAAAGGAACTATGGTTGTATCAACCCAATAATAACTGCCGTCCTTTGCACAATTTCGTATTTCACCTTTCCAAATATTACCTTTTGCAATTGTGCGCCATAAATCTGTAAAAAAAGATTTAGGATGATGTTTGGAGTTGATGATGCGGTGATCTTGACCTATTAGTTCTTCACGTGAATATTTGGCTATTTCACAAAAGTTGTCGTTAACATAAATGATGATTCCCTTTTGATCGGTTATTGCCACAATGGAAGATTGATCGAGCGCAAACTTATAATCTTCGCTTTCTTTTAACGATACATTGAGTTCATTGGTGGTAGAATCTATTAGTTCAGATAAAAATTGTTTTTCCTTTTTTTGCGCTTCATGCTTTATTCGTTCAAAACGATTGGCTTCACGTGAAAGCAACCAGGTAGCAACAAACATAATAATGGCAATTCCCCAAAGAATAATATTGGCTTGCAACTCGTTTGAAAAATGAAATTCTATTCCTAACCATAAGCGTAAATAACCAAGTAATACAGGAACAAAAACCGTTGTTGGAAGCAGCAAGAGTGCAATACGGCCACCGGCGAAATGTACATCGAAATGTTTCACGATAGCAAAATTTCGATTGATGGTCATGATACCAATGAAAAGCCAAAAAAAACTGATCGATACTTGCCATAACATTGGACGAAAAGAATCAATATCGATTATAGCCGGCGAATGCAACAAATGACTTACTAACCCATAATAACAATTGAATATGACGATTAATGAAATCCAATTGACCAAATTTCTCAGGCGACTATTGTTTTCAAGCAGCACTATACTGCAACAACCAAACATGAAAAAATTTAATGCTGCATAAAAGGCCATACCCTTGCGGGGAGTTTCCAATATATCCTTTGCAATTTTATTGCTATAAAAGAATTTATCGACATAGAATTCATAGTTTGTAAAAATGGTAATCATTTTTAACAAGCCTACACCCATTAAAAGTATAGCAATGGTTGTAATAAAATAATGCGTCCGCTTTCTTCCGATTGGTACAACCAACAACCACAAATTAGTAGCACATAAAATCAAACCAATTGCAGTCATTGGGTTGATGTTTCCTAATAACACTTTAATAAAATGGAAAAATTGAATATTAAATTGCCACCTTAAAAGTGTTAAAAATGCGATAGATGCGGTAATTACTGCAATCGAACGAATGAAATAAATAGATGTATATTTCATATGTTAAATTAATTTTATCGAATATAGATTTTATTCAATTGATTGTAAAGCATTTCTTCGCTTTATTTTGGTCGTATACTAATATTTTTTTTACTGCTAAATAATGTATTGAATTACTACCTATTGTAATTTCAATAAATACACTATTTTTAACTAATTCATTAATCGACAATAACACAATAGCTTATTTATAGCTTTAAATAAGTTTCAAACCGCTGCAGTAACAGTAGTGTCAGTTGAACCTGTTAATTGCTATTCATTCAAATAACCCGCTTTAGCCAGGTTAAGCCATAATAAGCCTGGTACAAAGGAATTATGTAAAGGGAAGTCAGAATTGTATAAAGCGATTGAACGCTATTATTCGTGCTTTACACCAATAAATAATCAGTTAAACAATAACTTCTACTGAATGGTAACAGTAACTAAATTGGGTATTGTATTACAAAAATCAAAAAACAGGTTTGAAGCGGAAGGTGTTCTGAATCCGGCTGTAATTGCGGTTGATAACCTGGTACATGTTTTTTATCGAGCTGTAGGTAAAAACAATTTTTCAACGATAGGGTATTGTCGCTTGACCAATTTTTTAACGGTTAGCGAACAGGCCGATGTGCCGTTATTATTTCCACAATTTGATTATGAATCGCAGGGTATGGAAGATCCAAGAATTGTTAAAATTGACGAACGCTATTACCTTACTTATACGGCATATGATGGGGTAAATGCATTAGGGGCATTAGCAACTTCAACCGATTTAATTCACTTCAAAAAAGAAGGAGTGATTACACCACAATTCGAGTACTCCGAATTTCGTCGCCTGGCAGAAACCCGAGCAAAAATTAATGAGAAATATTTTCGATATAATGACCGCTCAGGAATTCAAGAAGCCAACGGAAAACATACTTGTATTTGGGATAAAAATGTGATTTTCTTTCCACGACGTATCAATGGCTATTTATATTTTTTACATCGTATACGACCCGACATTCAAATTGTACAATGCAAAGGCTTAGGGGCTTTGACTACAGACTTTTGGCAAAACTATTTTATTCATTTGGATGATTGGATAGTTTTAACGCCGCGCTTTAAACATGAAATCAGTTATATTGGTGGAGGCTGCCCTCCTATTGAAACAGCCGCAGGTTGGTTATTGATTTATCACAGTGTGTATGATACCGTTAAAGGTTATGTTTATTGTGCCTGTGCAGCTTTGTTGGATTTAGAAAATCCCTGTCATGAATTAGCTCGATTGCCGTATCCTTTGTTTAAACCTGATTTAGATTGGGAAATAAACGGGATGGTGAACAATGTTTGCTTTCCGACCGGCGCTGTGGTGGACAAGGACACCCTATATATTTATTATGGTGCTGCAGATGAAACCATCGCTTGTGCTACTGTTTCTATAGCCGCATTACTACTTGAATTAACATCGCAAAATAAACAACAAACCAGCTCATGACTCCTTTTACTGTTTTACCGTATGCCAAACGACCATCATTCGCAGTAGCTCAATCCAGCATTTCGCAATTGCGGCTTCAAGAACCTATAGCGCTTATCATTAGTTCGTATCCACCTCGTGAATGCGGTATTGCAACCTATACCAAGGATTTAATTTCAGCCATACGTTCAAAGTACAATTCATTCGATTTGTAAATCTGTGCG
>JAHEYX010000141.1:0-826 GCA_023251415.1 Chitinophagales bacterium | reverse complement strand
GATAAACCTGGTGCCTTCCAGCATTTAGCCAAAACGATTGAAAGTGATTACCGCTTAAAATTAGTTGTCCTTCAACACGAATTCGGGTTTTTCGAAAATCATAAAACGGAATTCTTGCAATTGCTTCAAGCTATTACTAAACCTAAAATAATTGTCTTTCATACCATACTTCCTTTACCTACAACCGCTGTTAAAGGCTACGTACAAGCTTTATGTAATGAAGCAAATCAACTGATAGTAATGACGCACAATGCAGCTTATTTGTTAAACACCGTTTATCACATACCATATAGTCAAATAACAGTTATTGCACACGGTACACATTTAGTAAAGCATGAAGACCGGGCTATCTTAAAAGCGAAATATGAATTTACAAATCGTATTGTATTAACAACGTTTGGATTGTTAAGTAAGGGGAAAAGCATAGAAACCACATTGGCAGCCATGCCGGCCATCATTGAGCAAAATCCGAATATCCTATTTTTAATTATTGGTAAAACACATCCAACTGTTGTTTTGAATGAAGGAGAATCTTATCGTTTGTATTTAGAAGCAGAAATTGAAAGGTTACACTTAGCTAATCATGTTCAATTTATAAATTCATTTCTTGCTACTACTACCCTATTGGAATATTTGCAATTAACCGATATTTATTTGTTTACATCTAACGATCCGAATCAAGCTGTAAGCGGTACATTTTCTTATGCACTGGCAAGTGGATGCCCTATCGTATCTACGCCTATTCCACATGCCAAAGAAGTAGTTACTGCCGAAACCGGAATTTTAATTGAATTCGGAAACACGACACAACTCAGTACCGCAGTTA
>JAHEYX010000140.1 GCA_023251415.1 Chitinophagales bacterium | reverse complement strand
TGCATGAAGCTGTACTTGCCGCTAAAGAAAGTCAAAGCGGAATGACTATTCATGAAGTCAATGCCGTGTACGATGAAGGTCGAATAATCGCACAATATACTTGTGAGATTGCTGCAACAGATACGGCTGCTGATTTAGCAAAAAAAGTGCTGGCTTTAGAGCATTTACATTATGCTCCAACGATAGAAAAGTTGTTGCAATAAATTACATATCATCCATTCCCGGGGCACCGGCATCATTGGAACCGCGTCCTCCTTTTCGTTTACCGGCATTATCATTACTTAAATTTCCAAATCGATAAACTGCACTAATCATAAAGGTTCTGCGATCGCGACGACGCATCATGTCTTGTTGAAAGTTAGTTCCATGCGTATGCATTTCCATGCGCATTTGATTCAGGATATCATTCGCCGACAAAGTAATTGTCAGTTTATTTTTTAAAAAGTCTTTTTTTATCGCACCTGATAAGAAGAACATTGAACTGGTCGTGCCTTGCGCTAAAACACTGGGGGCATTGTAATTGGCAGAAAATTGAAAACCGGCATTTTTCCAGAAGCGGAAATTGGAATTTACACGCGCAAACCAACTGAAATTATCATTCTGCAAATCTGCCTCAATATTGGTGGCGTTAATTTTTGATTGGAAGAAATTGGCATTGGCAACCATATCCCACCATTTCGTTACTTGTGCCGTTGATGTTAACTCTAAACCGTAATTATCGCTGGAATAGGCATTGATAAAGGAAATCAATGAACTTCCATCTTTTTGAATACTGCGGAAACGAATGTTTAAATTGGTGCTGTGTTTATAATACAAGCTGGCTGTTAAGTTGTAACGATTGGCTGATTTTTGATAACCGAATTCCAACGAATGAATCAGTTCGGGTTTTAAATTGGGATTGCCTTGACGTTTGTTTTCAGGATCACTGATATCTAAAAACGGATTTTGACTTTGGTAGCCGGGGCGATTAATGCGGCGACTGTAGCTAAGTTGCAGCATTTGATTTTTACTTAAAGGTCTACGAATAATGCCGCTTGGAAACAAATTCAAATATCGGTTCTTTTGATAAAAATGAGTGGTTTCTAAAATGATATCTTGTATGGTTAACTCACCTCTTAAACCGATTTGATAGGCGAAATTTTTGACAATTCCGGCATAAGTCATGTAACCGGCATTGATTTGTTCACGGAATAAAAAATGATTGCTAATAGACGGATCAATAAATCGAATTTCATCGGCAGCCGTATTCCAGTAATTAAATGCAAAGTAATTGGCATCGATATTACGTGTAGTTGATTTGGCGCCGGTTTCAAAGCGCGAGTACTTTGAATTCGGGTAAACGAAATCAAATTGTGCATTTAATACCCCAACTTTTCCAAGTCCTTCTGAACCGGTATGCATATTACTTTTCAGGAAATAATCTTGCGTATAATAATTCTGACCATTGTCGCGGTTCATGGTTGAATAGGTAATATCAGCAGTGAGTTCTTCTTTAGGCGTTGGAAACAATTGACGGAAATTGAGGTTGTAGTCTATATTAGAGGAAGTTTGATCGCCTAAGTTGTAGCGGGTGCGGGTATTGGTTAATTGTTTGTTTTCATCCCAATAGCTGTAATTGATATGTTCGGGTTGCATTTCTGCCTCATGATTAACAGTAACTGCTGCACCCACTGTTTTTTTGTCGGTTAAATAATAATCTACACCGCCACGAACCACCACATTTCTGTTTTTAGAAAGTTGAGTGGAAGTTTGGTAAATATAGTAACTTGTATCTGCGAAAATATTTTCACGATTACTATAGCCGCTTCCACGACGGTTTTCGCTTTTCGCATTCACTCCACCAAACACGTTTACTTTTTTAGTACGGTAACTTAAATTTATACCGGCAGTGTATTTATCAATCGTTCCGGCAGATAAGTTCACGGAGCCATTGAATCCGTTAAGTTTGTTTTTTTTCAGAACGATATTGACTATACCTGACATACCTTCAGCAGAATATTTAGCAGAAGGATTGGTTATCAATTCAACACTTTCAATAGAACCGGCAGGTATACTTGACATAATGCTTTTACGATCGGTACCCAACATACTGCTTGGCTTACCATCAATAAGTACAGTCACATTTTCGCTTCCGCGCAGTGAAATTTTACCATCGATGTCAACATTAACACCGGGTACTTGTCGAAGTACATCATTCGCATTCCCTCCGGAAGTAATCAAGTTCTTATCATTATTAAAAACCCGTTTATCCAAGTTATTAATTAATTCTTGTTTCTCTGCAGTGATATTAACGGTACTTAAATTCTTTTCATCTTTCTCTAATTCAATGGTGCCAAAGTCTTTGGTAGCTTGATCCGGAATGAGCATAAAGAAATCGGAAGTAAAAGACTTCAATCCTAAAAATTTAATATTAACCAAGTAACGGCCGGCCGGAATTTGTTGTATTAAAAAAGCGCCTTTTGAATCGGTAATGCCGCCACTTACTACTTTGTTTTCACGCACACTGAGTACTTCAATTACAGCATATTCAATCGGTAATTGGGTTGCTTTTTCAATCACTTTACCGCTAATAGTGCCAATCAATGGCCGATTATTGGGATCGAAGTTTCCACGATTTTGTTGCGCAAGCAATTGACCAAACGAGGTAAAGAGCACTACCAGAGCTAAGCAATAATTTTTAAGCATAAGTTACAAAATTGAACAAAAAAAAGCGGAAACGCGGCAGTAAAAGCTTAATTAATTTTAAATTCAAAAAAATCGATTACTATTCATTAAAAATCAATGCCCGAGAACAAAAGTACCTGAATTCTTGACGGAGAAATGTTACTTTTGCGGTCCTAAAATCAATCTATATGAATAGTTCAATTTTCTTGAAAGCGTTACAACTCAATGACAGCAACAGCGGAGTAAGTACCGGATTAAATTGGTTACCCGGTTCAGGCCCAAGCATTGATTCGTTTTCACCAACCGATGGTAAAAAAATAGGATCTTGCACTACTGCTTCCGAAGCTGATTATGAAGCGGTTATCGCAAAGGCGCAAGAAGCTTTTAAAATATGGCGCAATGTACCTGCTCCTAAACGTGGTGAGATCGTTCGTCAAATGGGAGATGCATTTAGAGCACACAAAGCTGATTTAGGTGCTTTAGTGAGTTATGAAATGGGTAAAAGTTACCAGGAAGGATTAGGGGAAGTTCAAGAGATTATTGATATCTGTGATTTTGCTGTTGGGTTAAGTCGCCAATTGTATGGTTTAACTATGCATAGCGAGCGTCCAAACCACCGCATGTATGAACAATGGCATGCCATAGGAATAGTTGGTATTATCAGTGCGTTTAATTTCCCGGTAGCTGTTTGGAGTTGGAATTCAATGTTGGCTTGGGTTTGCGGAGATGTTTGTATTTGGAAACCAAGTGAAAAAACACCTTTATGTGCAATCGCGTGTCAAAACATTATTAGTGGAGTTTTAAAGAACAATAATTTACCGGAAGGAATTAGTTGTATTTTAAATGGAGATAGAGCAATAGGTGAGAAAATGGCAAATGATACCCGTATACCTCTCATTTCGGCAACAGGTTCAACACGTATGGGACGTGCTGTTGGTGCCGCCGTTGGTGCACGCTTAGGTAGAAGTTTGCTGGAATTAGGTGGTAACAACGCCATTATCGTAAGTGCCGAAGCCGATTTAAAAATGGTATTAACCGGTGTCGTATTTGGTGCTTGTGGTACTGCCGGTCAACGTTGTACAACAACGCGTCGAGTAATTGTTCATGAAAGCATTTATCAAAAAACAACTGAAGTATTGAAAAGTGCTTACAGTCAATTAAAAATTGGTGACCCTTTAAATGAAACCAATCACGTTGGGCCATTAATTGATTTGGATGCGGTTAAAGGCTATGAAAATGCTATAAAACAAGCCATTGAACAAGGAGGAAAAGTTTTAGTAGCAGGTGGCGTATTAAGTGGTGCCGGTTATGAAAGCGGTTGTTATGTTAAACCTTGTATCATAGAAGCTGAAAATCATTATCCGATTGTACAACACGAAACCTTTGCTCCAATCTTATATTTGATGAAGTACAACACCATTGAAGAAGCAATAGCTATGCAAAACGGTGTTCCTCAAGGCTTATCGAGTGCTTTGTTTACGAATAATATGCGCGAAGCCGAACAATTCTTAAGTGTAAATGGTAGTGATTGTGGTATTGCCAATATTAATATTGGAACAAGTGGTGCCGAAATTGGTGGTGCATTCGGTGGGGAAAAAGAAACCGGCGGAGGACGTGAAAGTGGTTCTGATAGCTGGAAAGCCTATATGCGTCGCCAAACCAATACCATCAACTATGGTACACAATTGCCATTAGCTCAAGGTATTAAATTTGATTTCTAATAATGGATTTAGTTACCGCTAATCTTGCAATAACCGAACAATGGATTGCTGCTTTTAACGCACATGATGTTGATCGGTTATTGCTTTTATATGACTATGACGCCAAACATTATAGTCCTCGATTAAAACAACGTGAACCCGAAACAGGAGGTTGGATTAGTGGACATACTGCTTTAAAAGCTTGGTGGGCCGGTTCGTTTGAACGCATTTCTGAATTAAAATACACTTTGCAAAACTGCATCGCCAACGAAACGCAAGTGTTTATGGAATATTTACGCGAAGCACCTGGTGATTCCCCTATAGTGGTTGCAGAATTATTGGAAATTAATGGAGGTAAAATTCATCGCTCCAGAATAGTAGGAAGCTAATTGTAATTTGGTTATTGATGAATCAATGTAAGCAGCTCCGGTGCTCCACCACGGTTCATGTCAAATATTAACGTATCCTTGGTTATACGTGCAATACGAACTTTGATTTCTTGTTGCTTATCCGGTGTGGTGTATAATTCGTCTTCATCTACTTTGTAGGTTCCTTTTTCGGTGTTTCCGTTATTTGTAAATACATACTCCCCTTTGTCATTAAACATGAAGGTTGTTCCGGGTATATCACGGTCAACTGCTGTTCCATCCACCAACCATTCAACGGCTTGCCAATGGCCAAGAATCAGCTTTTTGTTTTCGGAAGTATGACAAGCAATAAAACTGCAAAGCGTTAATAGCAAAAAGTATTTTTTCATAGTGTTGGGTGTTGGTTGAAAGTAGAGCTTCAAAATACGTTGAATAAATGCGAATCGTGTTGTTTGTGTTATTTATTTTTTAAAATCTTGATCACAATTGAAGCAATGGTATTTTTTAGCAGCAAACGGTAAAGGAAATCCTACTAATAAAATAAAAACAGCAATAACACCAACATTCCATTTATGTTTGACAACTTCTGTTGATTGACAGTAAGGACAGCTAATTTCCATTTGAATTAAATCGGGTTGTTCCAGATATAAACCAAAGCAACAATCAATAATACCACTCCTATTATCGCTATAAAACGCAACTCAACCGGCCATTTATTTAAAAAGGGCAATTCTTTAGTTGCCAAATCGAAGGTGGTAACAAGAGAATTAGGCGGGGTTACCTCTTCTTCACGTAGATAGCCCCATTGTTTCAAAAGTAGAATTGCTTGTTCGGCATCGTGTTCCAGCACTTGCAATTTCACACCACCAACTGCATTCGAATATAAATTGTTAGCTTGAACAGTAAGCTCATCTTTAGTGAAAACTTCAATACCTTCCTCTTCCAAATGACTTTTAACGATAGCCATTTGTGACGGTAATGTAAACGAAATTATAGTTATTAAACGTTCGTTGTTTAAATCTGTTTCCATGATAGTAGAAGTTGTAAAGTGGTAGTTAAAGGTAAGGAATTAAGCGAATTACTGGTTATTAATTTGCAAAAGTTTATCTTTATAAAATTATATCAGCGATGAAAAAATTGGCTATTGAATTGGGGCAAACGCTTGTGCCATATCTCATTTTATGTGCCGCACTATTTGGTATGGGCAGTACCATTATTCAATATATCGGTTTTGATTCCCATGCTGCGTTTTTAGCACAGAAACAGGACTATATTACAATTAAACCTTGGCGCTTTGCATTCTACATTCACGCCTTTACTTGTGTGTTTTGCTTATTTGCCGGATTTACTCAGTTCTCCTCCTTCTTGCTTAAAGAACATAGAGCGTTACATCGTTTAATGGGTCGACTTTATGCCATTACTATTCTAATCATAAATTTTCCGGTTGCGTTAATCATGGCTTACTATGCCAATGGCTTAATACCATCCCGTATTGCTTTTTTTATTCTGGATGTGTTATGGTTTACTTTTACATTAAAAGCAGTAATTGCCATTCGTAAGAAGGATGTAAAATCGCATCGTGAATGGATGATCAGAAGTTTTGCGCTGACCTTTTCAGCAATCACCAATCGCACTTGGAAATTAGTTTTAGCGCATTATTTGCCAATTGATAATTTGAGTTTATATATGTTGGATGCCTGGTTGGGCTTTGTGCCGAATATTCTAGTAGCAGAATTAATTATACGTTTTACACGCAAGCCGTCATCTACCCAAGCCAAATTGCATAATCATTAAAAATACGGTAAGTAATAACAGTAAAAATCCGGAGACTAAAAAAACAGTTACCGCAAGTACCTTAGCTTTCATTACGTTTTTATTTTAAAATAACGGTAGGTACGATAAGTTAAAAATGAAGTTAAAATAAGATTGATGCCAATGTAAGTAAAGAAAACAGTGTCTTCAGTATTTGCAGAAAATAGGAGGTACATCATCAATCAATTTATGCTACAATATAAATAATTATTTTGACTTCACAAAAGTTTGAGTACTCACCTGCTTTCCATATTGGAGTACTACCTGATAAATGCCCTCAGGCCAATTAAAGACCGGTATAGTAACTAATTCATCAACGTCTTTGAGTTGCAGCATCAATTCACCTAAACAGTTGTAAATTTCAAGGCTTTTCGATTCAATTGCATTGCGTTGCAAGGTAACTGAATATGTAGCCGGATTTGGAAACACTACTAATGACTGCGTTCCTTGCATGATATGATTTAGCCCTGCTAAACAATTTATTGGGAGATTATTATACTGTCTTTGTTTGGCTTGGCAGCGCAGTTCATGTAAGGCAGCTTTATCTGTTCCATTGCCCGGCCAGGTACGTAATCCAATCGTGCGCAAATATTCCAAAAATACAGTATCGCTTAAACCATAATACGTCGCGTAATAATTTACAACAGCAGTATCCAATTCATGCAGCCATGTAAAATCAATCATTCGAACTTGTGCGGCATATTGATCCCAGGTTTGAAATGTTTGTGTTATAAACTGTGCTTGCAATTGTTCCGAGCTATTACAAGCAGCAGCTGAAGGGAAACCATATTGGTAAAAGCAAAGGGGTTTAGCGGGAAATAAAGTTATTAAAAAACTAAAGTCAGTAGGAATGGTAGTTAGCGGTTTTACGGTAAAATCACTTTGCAATGGATAATAAGATACTCCAATATAATCGCTTTGGGCATTGACTTGCTGAGCCTGAAGCAGGTGAGCGGCTATGCCATTAAAAGTCAATTCGGTTGCCACATTTATGCCCGGCCAAATTGCCTTAGCATGTGCAGCAGTTGCTTGATAGAAAGTAGTATACCTTCGCCACTTAGAAGTATCTGTTCCAAAATAAACATCGTATTCGGAACCAATAACTAAACTGGCTAATGTTATATTTCCTAAATGCGCATGCAGTGTATCTAGAAGCGTATTAAACCGATTTATAAAAAATGTATCGTCATAATTTACCGGTATTAAATCATTAGGCACTTCCAAATGATTGGTATTGATTGGTGTAAC
>JAHEYX010000139.1 GCA_023251415.1 Chitinophagales bacterium | reverse complement strand
TCATTAAAACTAGAGCGTGATGAAAAAAGTCTTGATTGATTTATTGAAACTTGATAACCTGTTTGTCGGATTAGGTCAAGTATCCTTGAATTACGGAAAGACCATTGCCGAGTGGGCTTTGAATAATCCCAACACCTTTC
The DNA here is from genome assembly GCA_023251415.1 of Chitinophagales bacterium. GTDB lineage: Bacteria > Bacteroidota > Bacteroidia > Chitinophagales > CAIODY01 > JAHEYX01. The sequence goes on along the minus strand of JAHEYX010000139.1, from coordinate 7,669 downwards.
AATTCTACTTTCTTGTTCCTCAAAAATTCATCGGCTTTTTTGGAAATCACATCAACTATAAAACAACCAGTGATTTCTCCAGGTATTTTTCGTTTAGCAATTCAGGTTTTGATTTGTGGCATGTAATTCATCAAGACAGTGCCTATTTACCCGATCACAAAACCAAATATATTGTTACGATTCATGACTTGAACTTTATGCATGAGAAAGCAGCAGCAAAAGCTAATCGCCGCTTAAATCGTTTGCAAAAGAAAGTCAATCGAGCGGCCGCAGTAACTTGCATTTCCAATTTTGCAAAAGCTGAAGTGGAAGCCCATTTGCAACTACCACAAACCTGTTCAGTTATTTATAATGGTGTTCAGCAACTTACTTATGTTGATGGAACGCTACCCGAATTAATTCAATTAAACAAACCATTTCTGTTTTGTATTTGCAATATCAGTGCTAAAAAGAACCTGCATGTATTGGTGCCGATGATGAAATATTTACCTGAGATGCAATTAATACTGGCAGGAAATGCAGAAGGGGAATATGCCGAAAATTTAAAAGCAGAAATAAATCGTAGTCAATTAAACAATATTAAGCTGATTGGAAAAATTAGTGACTCCGAAAAAGCAGCGTGTATGCACCAATGCGCGGCTTTGGCGTTCCCTTCTTTGCATGAAGGGTTTGGACTTCCCGTTATTGAAGCCATGAGTTGCGGCAAGCCTGTATTTCTTTCTTCATCTTCCAGCTTACCTGAGATTGCAGGAGCGTTTGGCTATTATTGGAATTCTTTTGAACCAAACGAAATGGCAACATTAATTAACGCGCAAATGGAAAAAGAACGAACTAATGTGGAATTAACCTTTGCTCGTCAACAATATGCTAAGCAATTTGATTGGAACCACAATGTGGAAAGCTATATGCGTTTATATAAACAAGTATTGCATTGATGTTTATTCCACAATAAATTTACCGCTTACTAAATTGCCATCCATTTTAATCCAATAAAAATAAATCCCTTTTGTTAGTATAGCCGGGAAACTGCTTTTGTTAGGAATAATGCGATTCATCATAAACCGACCGCTTGCATCATATAAAGCAATGTTCATAGATAATCCCCAATCATTACTGAAATAAAAGGCTTGTGTTTCACCAACCGGATTTGGAAAAACATGCACATGGTTTTCACTGCTATACTTGAAATTAACCTTTCGTACAGCAGAATAGGTCGCATTTCCAAGCTGATCCATTTGTTTAATTCGATAATAATTAATACCGCTATTTGGATTTGCATCGAAAAAGTAATAGGCTAAATTCAGCGAATTAAAGGTCATACTTGCATCAACGCTTCCAATTGAATCAAAGTGCAAAGCGTCTGAACTTCGCTCAATTTCATAACGTACAGCATGGTCAATTTTTGTCATTACCCAATTTAAATCTACTCCCCAAATTTTGGCTGATGGGTGTGCTCCAAAACTCAACCATTCTATTGGTAATAATATTCCTTGATTTACAACATCAAACATGCTAAAGCTTGTTATACCGGGTGAAGTAAAGCTTACAGCACCATCAGTGCCTGTAGTAACTGAAGTGCCTGTACAAATTGAATTTGGCCAGGTGGCACCATCCAAATAGGAGCTTCGTTTATATAAATTCATATTCCCACCAACAGTACTTATTGGTACCGTTCCAATTTTTGAAAAACTAATGGCAGACAAAGCAGTAAACGAGTTGTTTGTTCCATAATTATTAACTATCCAATAACTACGTGCATTTAAGTAAGTACTTTGAGGCAATTGATCCGGACTTAAATTTATTCTACTCACTACCAAATCGCCATTCGGATAACTTGCTGCTGAAGGGAAAGTCATGCTTACATCTGTGCCGGTAAAATTATAAGTGCCTGCAGCAGCTACTGTTAAACGTGAAAAACTACCACCACCAAAAGGACCGGTTGATGTCAACCGATTGCAATTGAAAACTTGACCATGCAAATAATTTGCTGTTTTATCGTAAACAGTATTGGTGGTGCTTAATTCGTTAAATTGATAATACAATACTAAGCTGGATTCAACAGCCGGTGTTTTTGTTAAATGCATTAATTCACGTATTTCATTTTGACTTAACGAACGATTGTAAATACAAACTTCATCTATGAGTGCATTATTCATATTGCGTGATGACCAGGCTTGATAACTTCCAATTTTAGCTGTTAATGACATAAAGTTAACTGCAGCCATCGTTGTAGTTATTGTTGTTGCTTTTCCATTCACATACAATTTTGCATTTGTTGGTGATACGACAAACGCCACATGGGTCCATTTATTTCGAGGAATACTGTCTGCACCTGTGTTTGACCAAATGCCGGTTCCATTCCAATGACATCCCAAGTAATTTGAATTACCACTTACCTTAAAGTTAAAACCATTGGCAGTTCCATCGGTCATAAAAATTCCGGAATAAGCAGGCTGTTGCCCCAGCAGTTTTACCCAAGCAGTTATGGTGATGGTATTGGTATTCATTGGTAAAGTTGGTACTGTTACATAAGATCCGGTTCCTGAAAAACTCATGGCCTTATCAGGTACAGTATCCAACCCACATTCATTAATAAAACTTACATAATTGGGTATAGTTAACGTATCGTAGCTAAAACCATTATAAGCAATTAATGTAACGGTATAGTTTCCCGGTGTACTATATATAACTGTGGGCGATGCAGCTGTTGAACTGGATGGTGTTCCTCCCGGAAAACTCCACACACGAGAAACGGGAGAGCCATTTGAAACATCTTTAAAATAAACGATTTTACCTGTTGCGCAACTCAACGAATCGGTTGAAGTGAATTGTGCATCAAAGTCGCGATAAGGGGTCATCGGAGCTTCCCACACCCCTCTGCCATATGTAAATACACGCAGCATTGAATTAGCCGTACCGTCATCATATGCACTTGCATTTACTAGGGTTGGATAGCCGGGTAGCCCGGAAGAAATGTTTGTCCATGAAGTTGTTGCTGCTCCCTTTTTGTAATAAACCGCATTAGGTGTAATTGCATAAACAATATGTTGATTGGGATAATAATAATCTGTGATAATGGAAATGTTATTTGTGGAAGGTAAATTATAGGTCACGTTTGTCCATGAACTTCCTCCATCAGCGCTGTAATAAACACGCGTATTTAGAATAACATAAATTTTATCGGCATCGTTTGAGATACCGGTAATATGTGCGGCATTGTTTGATGAAAACGGTAATGCAATAGCAGTAAATGTTGGTGTTGCGGCTAAAGCATTTGTTGATTTATAAAGCTGTCCACCATTGGTTATTACATATAAAACAGTAGAATCAGCCGGTGGATAATAAATGTCTTTAAATGTTTTTTTGGTGGCTAGAATGGTAGTCCAAGTTGGTGGTGCTCCGGTCAATAAATTTCCGGTTCTATAAACAAAGGTATCGCAGAAGAAAGCACGGTTTAAATTGGTATTGGTAAAAGCTATTCCTGTAGTTAGCGTTGAATTCGCAAACACAGATTGGCTGCCACTTACATACCTGCGATTGCCATTACCAAAATAATAAACCATGTTACTAGAACTGCGTTTATCAAACAAACAATCACTTCCCCAATCGCCACCTCTGTTTGTAAACCATCCGGCAGCAGTGCCATACAATTCACCATTATCTTGTGTCCCAATGCTAATCATATCTTTTCTAGTAGGGCTGCAACTGCCATGATATATTTCATAGCCATAAATACCATCACTTTTTGGTGTCCAATTATTACCACCATCGGTACTTAACCAAACGCCACCATCATTAATATCCCAAAGTTTAGTAGTGTTATAGGGGCTAGTAAAAATTTGATGCATATCGGTATGAACCTTTGCCCACCAATTGGTTAACTGTGTCCAAGTAACACCTCCATCTACCGATTTCCAAACATTATGCGCAACAAAATAAACGATATTTGCATTTGTTCGATCAACACAAAATGCAGTATTGTAGTTTCCTTGCCCGGCATCACCAACTGTATTACTGTAACCTACTAAATTAGAAACGGCATCACCTGTTTTTTGTAACGTGAAATTAGTGCCACCATCTGTCGATTTATAGATGGTACCATATCCGGCATTGGTAACGAAATAAACTACATTGGTATCAATCGGAGTTACCCCTAATCTGCAACCACCACCGGTTGTACTAATGCCGCTTGTAATCAAATTCCATGTTTCGCCAAAATCAGTCGAACGATAAAAATCACTTGCAGTGGCTAAATACAATACCCTTGAATTAGAATCGGGTTTCATTACCAACTCACGACTACTAATACTAGAACTCGATTTTAAAGTCCAAGTTGCACCGCCATTAGTGGTTTTATAAACACCTACATTGGTTGCAGCAACTAAAGTATTATGGTTTTTAGGATCCATAATAATATCGGTTACCAATTTACTTGTTAAGGTTGTGGCGGTGAAAGTAGTACCGCCATCCGTTGATTTATAAATTCCTTGTCCACTTGAGTAATAATTTTCATCTCCTATGCCCAAATAAATAATTTGATCATTCGTAAAATCAACACATACACTTGAAAAGCGCTTTGATGGAGCCATGGCATCGCATCCCGGAGCAACACTCCAGCTATTCCCTTGGTTAGTAGAAATATACAAGCCACCTCGTGCACTTACCGCATATAATTTCATTGAATCAGTAGGATGATAGCGCATTTCTGAAACACGGCTTATGCCATGAATTTGCCCACTCATATTGGTTGGAAACAAACTTGGATTAACTGCAGTGAAATTTTGTCCCAAACAAAATGCAGCAGTAATTAGGCTTATAAAAAAAGTAATACTAGCAAGGGTAAAAAATTTCATGTTAATGCTTTTGCTGTTCCCAAATTTGTTGTTTCTCTGCTTCAGTTAAGATATGCCCATCCGCTTGAACATAAGGCAATACAGCTTGTTGCCAATCCTTAAATCGCTTGTATTGAAAGGCTAGGAAAAATTTATAGCGGAGCTCTTTTTTTTGAGCTTCGGTCAATGGTCCTTTAGGAATAATTCCGACAGGTGTTTTCTTTATACTATCCTCTTTTTCCAATTGGGATGGAGCAGCTGCGAATAGCTCGTCCTCTTCAACCGGCAAGGTTTTTCCGGTCCAAAACTGTTCAAACTCTTTCACAACGGTATAATAGTTTACCTGCGCTGAATCAATTGCAACTGCCCAATGTGGCAGGGCAAATGTGTCTTGTGGTACTGTTGATTGTGCAAATGAACCAAAATAAAACAGGAAACAAAATGTAAAAAGAAGAAACGGGAATTTTAACATAGTAATCAGACTGTTCGAACCCGCAAAATATAGTTTTTTCTACACTATAAAAAATGGTAAGTATCAAGGAGAAATGAAGTTGCTATTGCGGATAGCGTCTTTTTAAAAACAAACTCCATGATACTCCCCATAATAATACTTCAACCACTGAATAAAACCAATGAGGAATTTGACTTATAGCTAATGGATAGCATATTGGCGTTCCTCCACCATAAGCATCACGCACAACATGCGAAGCAATTGCTGAAAAAACAATCCAAGTCCACTTTACATTTTTAGTACTTAATCCAAACAGAAGACTAACAGCTAAGGCAAAGCTAATGCTATGCGTTGGAGGCCGCATGGTTAAACTGATGGCTTTGCTTAATGAAAACGACCAATTAACGGCAAAATGATCCAAATCGAGTAAAGAAGCTATAAGAAAAACAAGCAACATATTGCGCCAATTCAACTTCGAAAAAACCGGTAAAGCTATTAATACGGCTATCACTCCATGTACCCAATTATCATAAATGCCCCAATACGCCTGACTAAAATAATAATGATGATAAATTAACCAATCACTGATCAAGCAAAAGGGAAGCAATGCTAATAAGCTTAACCAATGAAACTTTGACATTGTTTTTGAGTTATTCATACACACCAATTAGTACCCCAAAACGCCCATCCATTTGTTCTACACCTTGCTCCGGACAATACATTCGAGAAACATATCCATCCAAATATAAAGCATTCGTACAGCCTTTACTTTTAAAGTACGTTGCAAAATCATAAAAATTGACTTGCGTTTTAGATATGGCAAATAGGAGCGTACCATCTGGTTTTATTCCAACACCATTTCGAATGTATAAATTCTTAGAACCTTGAGTAAATTTTGAATTGATTACCCCATTCACCAGTAACATCGGACCTGATTGGGTAGCGTAAAGAATAGAATCTGTTAATACAAAATCACTGCTACACACCACATGCGCTTTTTTACTTTTATCCAAATAGAATATGCCGTTGGGTTCCATGTAAAAATTACCGGTACCTTTTTTTAAATTAAGGGGGTGCAGCACTTTTCCATTTTCAATGTACAATCCAAGCGGCGAATAATCTTGCTGAAACATACCCCCATTCATTGCAAATAGCAATTTATTGTGTTTATTGCTGAGGTGGTTTTTAAGCTGTTGAAAGGTTTGAATTTTATTTCCTTTACTGTCTTTCCAATAAAAAGCAAATGCAGCAGTTTTAGGGTTAATCAGGTATGAATAACAATCTTCAGTGGGGCTTATCCAAAAACTATTGAAAAGCATTAATACTACTCCAAGTACTAGTATGAAAAGTAGTTTTATGATAGTTTCAGGAATCTTCATGCCTACAAAAATAGTAACCTTTGTCTTACCATTGCAACCCAAATTACTTTTTAAGCATCTACCTAATAACGCATCGCCTTCGTGTAAATTTCTATGATAAAAACTCTACTACCTTTTCTATTAATCCTTATAACGTTCTTTTCGAACGCCCAAAGTAATTGGTCGGGTAAATGGAATTATGTAAGAACTTTACCAAATAATGAAGGGTACTGTTTTGTGCGTCAAGGCTTACCATCTAGCTATTTTATAGCGTTACCAAATGATACAGGAAACCAAGTAATCATGAAGGTGCCTGATAATACGATCAGTGGCTTGTTAAACCCAATAGCGTTTTTGCCGAAAGCGTATCAAAAACAATTTGAAAGCTCATCTTACTATACCAAAGGCAATTCCAATACAACTTCAAAAAATACTAAGCTCCTTATTTTTTATACGGAGCAACTGGTATATTATGGCTTGTTGTATAAAATGAGGGATACTTTGTTTTTGCCTCAATTCGTGGAGTCTGAAAATTATACTACAGCAAACTTTAAGCGCTGGAAGGCAGATTTCATCGATCTTCCTGAACAAATAAAAACCGATTCTATTAATCTTGCTATAAGAAAAAGTGAACTGCAAAATGCAATTCAAAATTGTAAATCACCGCAAAAGACGGATAGCTTGCGATTACTGCTAGACAACCTGAGTCTTGGAGTTTATGGTATGAGTGAGCCCTTACTAATTTATAGTGTATTTCAATTACCTACGTTAGAGTACAGCTTTAAAACTAATTTTGAAAAGTACCTCATCGATGCTTACAACAACAATACACTTCCACTTTCATTCCGTAAAAACAAACACAACAGGACGGAAGAGTTCTATTGTTTAATATATCAAGATGGAAGTTTTACATTATATCCGGCTGCAGCGGTCAATTCAACACAACGCATGCTGCAACATATCGTTCAAGACTTTTTAAATAAAAAATCTTACACAAAACCCGGCAAAATAAATGGCACCGCTGTTAT
>JAHEYX010000138.1 GCA_023251415.1 Chitinophagales bacterium | reverse complement strand
CGGTTTGTCAATCACAAACAGGCGTTGTTTATACCGTACCGGTAATAGGCAATGCTTCCGGTTATACCTGGACATTACCTGTTGGTGCCACAATCACTTCCGGTGCTAATACCAATAGCATCACCGTTTCATTTAGTGCAACAGCAGCAAGCGGGATAATCACAGCTCAGGGTTCAAACGCCTGCGGAACAGGATTAATCTCTGCTGGTTTTGCAGTAGTAGTGAATCAATTACCCGGAGCTGCCGGAACAATCTATTAATCTAGTGGAAGCATGCATTGGAATTATTTATTTTAATGCATGCTTTTTTTAGAAGTACCAGCGCACAATTGAATTTCTAAAATGTTATCGTTTAAGGAAATGTTGTACTGATTATACTAATGAAATTTCTGCATCAAACCGATGCTTCAGCTTATAATCAAATGAAGTGTAAATGTTACTTTATAATTTATAAGGATTGTTTCAATCAGCAATTTAAAAATGTCAAAATGAAACTCAGTCAACTAAACACGATACGATATAGCTTTTGTTTGGGAATTAGCTTGTTGTCCTCTACAAATACACATGCGCAATTAACTACCGAAAAGAACGATACTGTTTGTAGCGGACAGTTAGGCGTTCATTATCAAGTAGCTCCAATTGCCAATGCGAGTTCATACAGTTGGACCATTCCGAATGGTGCAAACATAACGAGTGGCAACACAACGAATGCGATAATCGTTGATTTTGGAACGAATGCGCAAAGTGGTAGTTTTAGTGTCAGAGGTATTAACAATTGTGGGGCAGGTTTGCCATCAACTAACTATTTTGTACATATTATCAATTGTAACATAGATTTAAGTATACTTAAAACTGTAAATCACAGCAGCCCATTGATTGGACAGGATATCGTTTTTAGTATAGTGGCAATTAATGCCGGAGCGGTTGACGTAAGTGGGGTTCGTGTGGAAGATTTAATTACCGATGGCTATACTTATATTTCAGCAACTGCAAGTAAAGGTACTTATGACATCAACAGTGGTGTATGGTACATTGATTCGTTGTTAGCTCGATCAAGAGCGCATTTGTATATCAAAGTAAGGGTTAATGCTGAAGGTAACTATAGAAATACCGCTACCATAAAAGGCGATGCCACTGAAAGCGATTTAAGTAATAACATCGCTTGGGTAGAAACAACTCCTTTAGATTTTTTTATACCGGAAGGGTTTTCACCTAATGCTGATGGTATTAATGATTTGTTAGTGATTAGGGGGATTCAGTTTTATCCGCATAATCGAATTATTATTTATAATAGATGGGGGAATAGGGTATATGAAGCTGCTCCTTATGTAAATGCATGGGATGGAACTAATCAATATGGAATAAGTGTTGGCCCTCGCTTATTACCTACAGGCACCTATTTTTATATTCTTGATTTGGGGAACAGTACACCGGTTTATAAAGGATGGATTTATTTGAACAAATAATATTTTTTATTTAACATCATTTTAAAAACGTAATCTTTTTGCCATCATAAAATCCTATACCATTTAAAGCAGTTAGGAAGAATAATGTTTGATTAGCATTCCATTCTACTTTTAGAACTGCCATTGATTTGCCAACTGCCAATGGTTCGCAACAACAATTTAGTTCAGGTTCAAAAAGCGGAATAATCGTTTTTATTTTACCTGTAATGGGCAGATGTGCTTTGTAGAAACCGGCATCTGTGGCAAAATAAATGCTTGAATCTTTTGAATTATATGTACCTGGACCAACAAACAACTCTTGATCTAAATTTGCAATGATTTCTATTATGCCAATAGGCATCATTCGAACATCAACTGAAGTATCTTTAAAATCCCTACTACTAAATATTTTTGTTGCTTTATTTTTAGTTGCTATTCGGTAAATTTGACCACTGCTGTGCATATGCTGCAAGCCGCTGGTTAAATAAATAGTACCTTTATCATCTTCAAAAATCGACTTAGGATTATAAGCTCCTGCGCTTAAGCTGTCGAATTTATTATTGTAAATTCGTTGATGACGGGTGTCGAAAATTTCGATATCACCACCAAATTCACCATAACTGGAACATAACCACCATCGGTCTTGACTATCTAAATAAGTAAATTGTGGTTTTGAAAAATAGCAATCAGATCGTTTAGTATATATTCCTAAGATACTTTTGTGGTAGATTATACCTTTAGTATGATTTCTAAACTTAGTCCATTTCTTTCCGCTTAGCGGATTATAAACTCCACCTTTAGTGACTAAAAAAATCTTATTTCTACTGTTTATGCAAATAGCTGTTATTGGTGATTGACAGTTTAACACCAATTCGCAATTTAGTGTACTCGGATCAATTTTAAAAACACCACCATTTGTTGTTGCGATATAAACGTCGTTTTGCTTGCTCTTACAAATGGCTGTGCACTGTAACGATCTGATTTGGTTAGTCAAATATACAGTGTCTAATTGGTTTAAATCCCAAACTACTAATTGATGATCCGAATTAATTGCAACTACTTTATTTTTAACAATAACAAAATCAAGATAATTGGAATTGGTTTTTGATATTGCAATTGTTGGAATACTGTCTTGTTCAGCTGCATGAATTGGACTATACAATATAGCCAAGTAGCAACAAACTAAAACACCTATAACAACTAATTTTAATTGCATACGAAGTATTAATTATAACTGCTTTTAAATTGCCATTTTTAAATACCAATTTCACTCTATTAAGAATTTATCATTCCAAACTGAATCCTGTTGCATCACTTTTATCCAATACTTACCTTGATCTAAATTTGTTAAATTAAGTGTTGTTGATGAAGTTTGCTGCAAACTAATTTACTAAATAGACTATTAATACGTGTGTGATTCGACTTATTAATGCTTAGGCGTTGTGGTTAAATTCAATCATCCATTCAATACCGTATTTATCTCTAAACATACCAAAGTAGGTACCCCAAGGACTTTCTTCCATCGGCATTTCAATTTGTCCGCCGGCTGAAAGACCATTAAAAATTTGATCAGCTTCTGCTTTACTTGCTGTGCTAACAGAAATTTTGCTTCTGTTTTCGTTTTCGTTGGTGCGGCCCATAAATTCCGGAACATCATTAGCCATTAAAGTATTAGGACCAATAGGTAACGCTATATGCATTATTTTTTCGGCTTCTTTTTCCGGTACTTGAAATTCTGCACTTGCCATTTCTTTAAAGCGCACCAGTTTGGAGAACTCTCCGCCAAATACGGATTTGTAGAAAGTGAATGCTTCTTCGGCATTTCCGTTAAAGTTAATGTGAGGATTAATAAGTGCCATAGTTTTATTTTAGAGTTATAGTTAAAAGTACAATTCAAAAATAGGAATTTTGCTCTAATAAATAACTGGATTTTATTAATGCATTTACTTTAGTAATTATTGTAAGTTCTTCTAAGTTTGCATTTGCGTTAAAGCTTAGAATATATTCTTACAGTAATGTCGAAAGCCCATTTATCGAACCATTGCCTGACCACTATATAAATGTAGCACCACAATTTAACTTGTATGTTTTTATTGTATGAACTATCTAGCTTAAGGTTAGCTAGTGTGACTTACCTTCGTGGCTGAAAGCCGCTTGTCCTTCTGGCTAAATACCGCATTTCTCAGCCAAAATACATAATGACTGACAAGCGCCGATGTATTTTATTGGAGAAAGGTATCCTTCTATTATGAAGAAGAGGTGTGTACTCCAAGAGTGGATACCTTTTTGCTCTTCTGAAGATACTTCGCTTCAATTATTAAGCATTGTTCGTTTGAAACTACAAAACAAAAAATTCTGTGTCGTATTGAAAGGTGTCGTATGGTCCTCAGTTACACACTTCAATTTCTCAAAACCGTTTTGAAGTTGTTGTTGTAATTCTTCTTCGGTGTACTGGTGAACATCAAGCATTGAACATTTATTTGGTCCTTTGTCACTAAACGTGCCGATTGTCATAAACTCATTTACTGCTTGTCTTGCAATATTCAAGTAAGTGTTGATTTCTTCAGTACTTGTGAGAAAATGAAAGGTTGCTCTGTCGTGCCAGCAGTCATAAGTTGCTGTCGGATTAAATGCTGTTACATCTTTCACAATCCAATTTACTTTTGATGCCTTGTCGCCAAGTCGTTGCTTTGCCCGCTCAATAGCTTTTTCCGAAATGTCAAGAACCGTAATGTTTTGGAACCCTTCGTCAAGTAGATGGTCAACTAACTTGCTGTCACCACCACCAATGTCAATTATGCTTGCTGTTTTTGGTAAATTAAAGCTGTGAATGAAGTCCAAAGAAGTTTTTGGTAATTCTTGTGTCCAGCTTACTTCATGGGGTTGTTTAGTTGAATATACTTTTTCCCAATGTTCTTTTCTGTTTTCCATATTATTTTGATGATACCATTTTAGCAGCAGTAATATATTTCGTATAGTAAAATCCGTTGTAATCGTAATTTGAATTTGGTGAATACAAAAGTAAATAGCAATCATAACTTTCGGTTGAGTTAAAAACTGACGGATAACTACCCAATTGTTTTATTTCTATACCATGACTGAAATTTGCGTTTGCACTTCCTTCTTTATATTCAATGTTTAACGAGATACTTTTTGTAGAAACATGCCTTTTGAATACTGATGCCATGGTGTTTGCATCTGAAATTTTATTGTGGTAATTTCCACTTAATGTTATCATTTTCCACGTTGGGTGTTGGTTAAATTGAGATTTAATATTCATTGCCATTATGCTATCTCTGAATGTAATTTCAACGCTATCTCTATTGGTATCAAAAAAGAAAACTTTAACTTTTGGATTTTTACACAATTTTGCAATAAGATTTGCCCAGGAAATAGATTCTCTTCCGTCTAAATAGGGCGGTTTGCTAAAAAAATCACTTTGATAAATACTGCTGTCGGTTTGTAGCAAGTTAAATTTTGACATTAACTCTGCTGATATTTCCAAACCAACCAAAACACTATCACCATTGTTAGTGAAAAGTTTTGTCAAGCCACTAACAAACGGTGCCGATTCATTTGTGCCGTGCATTTCTCCAATCATTACAACTTGAAATGGAGATAACATAGTGTAAATGCTGTCGTTTAACTTCTCGGTGTTTTCAATACGAATTGCATTTGCTTTCAAATAAGTGACATTGTCTTGTGCTTTTGTGAAAAATGCTGATGTTATAAATAGAATAACAAATAAATATTTCATAGTATTTACATTAATTTATTATTTCCTTTTCTTCTTTAGTTTTTTTCCTGTTTCATCATAATATTCGCATGGACCTATTAATTCCCCATTTGAATAATGTTCGATACTTTGTAGTTGACCATTGAAAAAATATTTTTTTATTTCTCCTTCGGGAATACCATTGATATAATTTCCTTCGTCTTTTAAATTTCCATTTTCGTAATAATTTTTGCTGATTCCATTATATTTTCCTTCGTGATAATAACATTCATACATTGTTTTTCCATTCTCAAAATTCTTGTGCCAATAACCTTCTTTTTTTCCGTTTACGTATTCACCTTCACACATAATGCTTCCATTGTTGTAAACTTTGCTCCATTTGCCTTTAGGTTTTCCTATACTATCAATTTTATTTATTGTATCGCCTTTTACTACCCGATTAACTTGCTCAATAGGAATGCTATCACTTATAATTTGTTTGTACTCTTTTTGTGAAATCGTCGTGTTCACAATGGTAGTTTTATTATCGTCGCTTTTAGTTTGCATTAAGTCCATTATTCTACCTTCTAACCAATCAATTTTCCAAATAGTATTATGTTTAATGAAAATGATATTTTCAGTAACAGGGGAACTTTCATTAATAATCATTTTTACTTTAGCACGTATAGTATCATTCTTTAAAATCATTTTCTTGATTTTGAAGGATGAGATTGAAATTTTATTGCTATGCAATAATCCTAATAAAAGCGCTTTGGAGCTTGCACCAGCAGGAACAGCACTTACTTTGAATGTAGAATTAAGATTCGGTTCAATAATTATTAAACTATCTAACTTGAATGCCAATTGATATTGCTTCAATACATTATTAATAGCAACTTTGTTACTTGTATTGCTTTGTGCAAATATAGGGTTGCTTAAAAGTAGCAGAAAGAAGATTGATGCTATTATTTTCATTGTCTTAATAAAATATTTTATTGACTACTTACGCATTTATGATTTTTTGAAACGAAATAATACAGACTCCCTGTCGCTTAATTTCTCTACAATTTAAAACCGAATTGCATTTATTTTTAAATTGCTTTCATGGTCTTATCCGCTTTCATTCAAAAATGTAAGCGTCGAAGTAAGAAGTATAAACGTTTCTGTTGTTATTTCTTTATGTGTTTGAAGTGACGGTTAGTTTATGTTAAGGTAGCAGATTAAGTTTTCAGACCTTACAATTGAGTTGGTAAAATTAAGTGTTAAACTTTCTATCTAAACAAAAATAACTAAAAAGCGAAGAAAAACAAATACTATTTAAGCCATGCTTGACGCAAAACCCATGTATGCCTTGAATGACAAATATAGTTCATTTATATAATAAAACACAGTGGATGTAAGTCTCATAACGCGGAGGTAACCCTGTTTTATCAAACAGGACAAGCGCTCCGAAGTTTAGCAAGCCGCAAGATTGCTACTTGTGAAAATAGGAATGAAGTAAACTATGCTGCGAAAGTTTATACTGCCGATTAGCATCAAACGAAGCAAATCACGAATGCTATAAAAATAATTAAAGAATGGGAAGGGGAGGTGCTTGCCTTTCTCTCTCCACGCTGCTTATCCCAGCCAAAATACATAAAGGCTGACAAGTGCCGATGTATTCTATTGGAGAAAGGTATCCTTCGATTATGAAGATGGGGGCTACTCGATTAGCGGACACTCTTCATTTCATTCTCAGCGTTTTTCTTTATGTGAGTCAAAACTCTTTCGTGAATTTTATGAATTATGTTGTCGCTCCAAAGCTGCCAGTAAAATGCTGGTTTAATGTTGTGATAATACCAGGTAGTCCCTTCTAAAAGTGTATTGCCGTTTGGTAAAGCTGTCAATTTGAATTGTCCATGTTTGGAAATAAAATAGTCGTGCAAATGGGGCGCGTCTATGTCCCAAAAACTTAGTTCTTTCATTGGTGCAGGTTGTTCAACTACGTCAAATTTTAATAGACGTGGTTCGTCCCAAACTGTTATTGGCTCTACAAAACTACCAGTCGTGAAGTTACAATGTCTAACCGCTCCAACTCCAATTCCGTCGATTTTTGCGTTGATTGGATAAGCAATGCCTGTCTTAAAAATAAATTCGGTCGGCTCATCAAGTTGCGGAAACTCAACTACGTTTTTCCAAACGGTCTGAGTGTCTGCGTTAATTACAATTGAAGTAACAACCGAAGTCAGCGTTGGTTCGCTGTCTTTTTCGATAAATGCCATTGTAGGAATGCTAGCGATTAAAATTAGCATTGCAGCCGCTGCTTTGTTTGGTGTCTTGTTGATAATTGCATAACCAATTAAACTTCCAACCCAAGTCAATAAAAGTCCAAAAGGAGCAGCCATTGCAATGCAGATTACACCTTCAATGGCAAATACTAAAAGTCCTGCTGTAAAAACACCAAGCGTCAAAAGTCCAATCAATAACGCTTCACGTTTTGTAATTTCCTTTTTAAGTCCGTATAAAATTGTTGAACCGGCACCAATGAAAAGTGGTGTCAAAATGAACAACGCAATTCCATATCGTCCAATGCCGTAAATGCCCCAAAGTGTCAACAGTCCCGAAATAACAACAGTCAATCCAACCGCAACCCATTTGCGCTTCCTGTCGTC
>JAHEYX010000137.1 GCA_023251415.1 Chitinophagales bacterium | reverse complement strand
TTTAATCATTTTCTTCACTGAAAAACCGAAACCTGCTAATGCTGTCATTTGTGAGCGGAATCCGGCTTGTAACCAAAATAAATCATTGTAACGCAATTGTCCGCTGTATTCGGCAATCAGCGGGCTGCGGAAGCTGCTTCTTACTAAAAACTGATTACGTAAACTCCAAGCATAACTTAAGGTCATGTTATAACCGGCTATTAAATAGTAATGGCGGTAATTTTTTGAATTGTCTAAAGCAATATCCAAATTAGCTATTTTAGATTGCGCTAATTGCATAGCAGAAATACCTAAGTTCCATTTATTGTTGAACAAAAAGGCACCGGCTCCGGCATCAGCCATAAAGCTGGATTTGTTTTTGGTAAGTACGATATCATCGTTATCCAAAGCACCGCTGATGGCTCCGGTATTAATTCCAAATTGTGTTGCCATGGCGCTTAACCCTAATGACAAGCTCATTTTTCTATTCAAGCGAATACGATAATCATAAGCCAAATTAATGGTATTGCGACTTAAAACAGCGGTTTTATCGGTATAAACAGCACCGCCCAAGCCCATGCTGTGCTTAGGAATAAACAACTGAAAACTAATCATGCCGTCTTTAGGTGCATTAGCAATACCGGTCCATTGTTGACGCACCAATAAATCAATACTGGGTTGTTTAACTGAACCAACAGTTGCCGGATTAATTAAAAATCGATTGGCTATTAAATGCGAATAGACCGGCAATTGTTGTGCCTGTGCCAAGCCGCTAAAGCCAAGTAATATAAGGGTAAAGAGTTTTCTCATAAGAGGGAATTAGAACAAATTCAAAATTTGGTGTGGTAGTTTTTTATTTAACGAAGTATGGTTACCGATCCATTTACTTGTTGCGGTGTTCCATCGGTTTGTTTGTATTGGATATGATAGTAATAATCGGCATCCGGAAGGGCAACACCATTGTAGCTGGCATCCCAATCATCTTTATAAATTCCGGTAAACGAATACACTTTTGCTCCGTAACGATCAACCACTAAAATGGTCATTTCTTGTACATCACGACTGTGTTTAATAACCCAAGTATCGTGTTTGCCATCACCATTTGGAGTAAAGGCTGCAAGCGGTTCAATCAATGGTGCCGGTAATACTGTTATGGAAATGTCTGCTGTATCTACACATGTATTGCTACCGGTACCAATCAACTGAATTACGGTATTACTGTTTACATGAGCAATCGGATTTTGACTTAAGCTGTCGTTGAGCAATGCACCGGGCGTCCAATGATATGCGTCTGCACCGCTTCCGGTTAAGGTAAGCGCTTGTCCCATATAAATTACAGTATCGTTGCCGGCACTAACTGCAGGTAAATCCAAAGCTGTTACTTGAATGGTATCAGAAGTGCTCACACAGCCAAAAGCATTGTGTTCAGTAACATAATAAGCACCGGTAGTGGTTGCCCAAATTTGAGACGAATTAGCGCCGGTACTCCAAATAATATTGCTGGCAGAAGAAGTGGTGAGTAAAACATGATTACCGGTACAAAAAGTAGTAGCACCTTGAGCGGTAATACTAGGTTTAGGTGGTGCAATTTGATTGATTACTGTTATTGGAGCACTGGTATCGGCACAACCGTTTAAATTCATTACCAATTGGAAATTGCCCGCAGTAGCAATAAAATATGAAGGACTTTGCGCAGAAAGAATTGGAAAACCGTTATTTAACCATTGGTAGCTTACCCCCGGGATTACAGCGGCTTGAACGCTTGTTCCTACGGTGTTTGGACAAAAATTGATTGGGCCTTGCGGAGATACTACAGCAGAAGGGCTGGGATTAACCAAAATCGACAAACCGGTAGCGGCACTAACGCCTGAGATGTTGCCGGCGGCTACTTGTAAATTTCCTCCCGTAGTACCAACGGTAACGGTAATGCTGGTTGTTGAGGAGCTTCCACTCCATCCTGCAGGTAAGCTCCAGTTGTAAAAAGCAGCACTGCTCACCGCAGCAATAGTGTAGGTATAGCTGGCTCCGGCACACACGGATGTAGGTCCGGAAATGGCTCCGGGCTGAGCCGGTATCTGTGCGAATGCGGTTTGCACGCAAAGGAAAAACAAAATCAGGTAGTTGAATTTCATACTTCTTAAGGCTTTTAAAAAGTAAAAATAAGCAAACCGAGCGAAAAGCCTATTATTTTTTCGAAAGTTCGGGATGTTCGAACCAGGTGCTGTACATTTTATAGTTAGACGCAATGCCTTGAATTAGTCGACCGGTTTGTTCTGAATCGATGCTTTTTACCTTTTTGGCCGGACAACCGGCATAGATGGAACCGCTTTCAACAACCGTATTTTCAAGCACTACGGCGCCTGCTGCGATGATGGCATTGGAGTGAATATGCGCATGGTCCATCACTATAGCCCCCATACCAATTAATACATCATCTTCAATAGTACAACCGTGAACCATAGCCTGATGCCCAATACTAACGCGGTTGCAGATTACAGTAGCAGCGCGTTGATAGGTGCAGTGTATAATTGCTGCATCTTGAATATTTACTGCATCACCAATGCGTATGCTGTTTACATCGCCACGAATAACGGCATTGAACCAAACACTACAGTCGGCACCCATTTGCACATCACCAACAACCGTGGCGTTAGGTGCAATAAAACAATTAGCTCCAAACTCAGGATGAATACCTTTAACCGGCAAAATCAGTGGCATATTGGTGTGTTATTTTTTATTAATTAATTTCCATATCAACTCCGATTCAAACCCTCGCTGTTGAGCAAATAACGCAATTTTTTTCTTTTGAATGGCAGTGCCGGAAGTATAATTTTTACTTTTAGATAAGAGTACTTTTTCTAAAGTATCCATATATACCTCTTCGTCAATTTCTTTTAATCCACGAGTAATACAATAGGAAGAAACTTGCTTTTGTTTTAACGCATAGATAATTTTTTTTCTGCCCCATTTCTTTATTCTGAATTTTCCTCCGACAAATGCGATGGCGAAACGTTCTTCATTCAAATAATTGGAAGAAATTAAGTCGGCAATCAATTGCTCCACCTCATTGGAGTGAGCTCCCCATTCAAACAGTTTTTGTCGCACTTCTTGCTGACAGCGTTCTTGATAAACGCAAAATTGTTCGATGCGATACTTGAGCGGATGTACAATTTCCGGAATAATAATACGTTGTTCTTTTTCCACGCTTAAAAGTAATCGGAAATTTTGATACTTCAATCACTTTCCGTTAAGAAGCCTTGTAAATCGAATTTGCATATTTTAAACGGTTTTGCTTATTTTTACTTGAGGTGGGAGACACGTAATAGTTAGTAACCTTACATTTATTTTAAGCATGCGTTTTGGTTTAGTACTACTTTTTTTATTGATTCATCCGCTGGCTTATTCTCAACAGTCTGCGGTTCCTAAGAATTATCCAACGATACTGTTATGGCACAAAAAGCCTATACCAAAATTAGCTCAACGAATCACTGCAGGAGCGTCTTCTGATAGTGAAAAAGTAAGTCGTATCCATAACTGGATTTGCTATCACATTAAACAGGATTTGACTAAAAATATGTCGCATAATCATGAAAAAATGGAGTTGCGATTAATTTTAAAAAATGCAAAAGCAAATGATAAAGGTTATGCTGATTTATTTGAAGAATTGTGCAAATGTAGTGGGGTGAAAGCTATCACCATAACCGGCTATTTGAAGCATCAATATGTGGATTTAGGCGATCCTTTTTATATTCCGGATCACAGTTGGAATGCTGTTTTAATTGGTTCAACTTGGAAATTGGTGGATTTGAGCATGGATGCCGGAATGCTGCTGTATTTCAAAAGGAAATTCAGCTTATTTAATATTTTCAAAGAAGGCTCTTTTTATAAGAAGAACGTGTATTACCTTTCTTATATGCACCGTCCAAACTTATTATATTACCTGAAAGACGGCGATTATTTTAGTGTCGATCACTTGCCGGCTAATCCAGATTTTCAATTACGTTCACACACGATAAGCCTGACAGCATTTAGTAATGACAGCTCCTATTATTATGGCAGATACCCATCCGTTTGCAATTTCAATAACGCTGTTAATGCAAGCGCGTTAAATGCTTATTGCGACAAACAACCAAACGAACGTTTATTGGAGGACGGGGTTACATTTCATCAATTTAATTCGCATGATCGCTTTGATTTAATAGGTGCATTAGCCCTGCAATTAACCCAAAACTTTGATTCCATAAAGCTGCAAAGCAAGGATACCATAGCTTTAAAGAAAACCGAAAAAACCGGAACCGCAATCTTTGAGCAACTAGCATTAAATGTAGACAGTGTAAAGCTGTTCAATATAAAACAACGAGCACTATTGACAAGTCATTTACAACAAAAGAAAAAATTATTAAATGCTAATCTTCAAGAGATGACGCAGTCGAACAAACGCGTCCAAGATCAGCTGACTACTGTTCGTACGCAATTGACTATAGCTAGTAATAGGCATAGTAAATTAGTCAATAAGCAAGAATCGAATTGCTATCAATTACAAAAAAGTGATAAGTATGATAAGGTGACAAAAAGTAAATCCGCTTCACGTGTTGACTCCGCTAAATTAATGCGTCAAATTCAAGTCCTGCAAGACTCGATAGCTAAACAACAAAGTCAATTGAAAAACCATTATGCCTATTTAGATTCGCTTTTTAATGTACTAACTACTGCATTAATTGAATATGATGAACTTCAACGTAACCATATTCGACATACCTTTATTTTAATTAATTATAGAACGAAAGGCAACGATGATTGGGATAATAATGTTTACAATACTAAAAAACCATGCTTAAAAGATAAATACAGAGACGATTCGTTGTTTTTAAGTAAATCTGCCTTTTTGAATTGGTATAGTTTCTATACAGCTTACAAAGCACTGCACAGTCAACAACAAAATTTTTATAAGTGGCATTCAGCCATTGCATCGGCCCTTACCCATTTAAAAGCGATAACTCATCAAGACTCCTTAGTAAACAGCTATTACATAAAAAACAGTACCCAATTGAATAAGGAATTTGAAGAATATAAATCACATGCAAAAGATTATCCATCAGAATTTAGCAGAATAAAAACATTAATACACCAAGACCTAAATACACTTCAAATACTAGCAGCGGTAAATGCAATGGAGAAAAAGATTGCATTGGTGAATTACAGCAAAAATGCTTCGTTTATCAATAAACGCGAAGCTACCTATAATCGCTTGTGCAATAAATACGCATTAGCAGCGCAACGTAAATTAGAACGAAGCCATCAATTTATAAAAGGGGCAATTGCCAAAGCAAGAGTAGTTAAAAGCGCCAAATAATTTTAGCGCATTTCATTAATGGCTGCGGCAATAGCAGTAAAGGCTTGCGGCTCTTTAATAAAATACTCAGTAGCACCTTTCTGCATGGTTTGCATCGCAATGGCATAATGCTGTTGGCTGGAAAGCATATAGATTTTAATGCTCGGGTAATTCTTATGAATCAATTGTAAAATTTCTAATCCATTAGCTGCATCCTTGTAGTTACTGTTTAAATGATAATCTAAAATTACTACATCCGGCTTTTGGGGTAAAGCACTGAAACAGTCTTCACCGGTTTCAAAAATGCTTACTTGATGAGCTGCCTTTTCTTGAATGGTATCTTTCAATAACTCTGCGGTCATAAAATCATCATCAACAATAAATACTTTTTTGGGACGTATAAGTTGCATGGGAGGTGAATTTTGGGTAAATATACAATTCGTTTTTAATTTATTTCATTATTAGGTTATGTTTAACGAATCAAGCGAAGGGCTTTACTATTGCGCACTTGAAAATAAGCGGATTGTTGTTGTGACCCACTGATTTTCACTTACATTAGCGTAAATTTTATGTGGCAACGCTTTAAATTATTTTGGATAAACGATGCAATTACCGGTATTGGAATTGTAATAGCTCTTGCATTACTAAGTCTGTCTGCTTGGTTTTATTTAGAGCGCACTATTTTCTGTGATATCGCTTACCATACCTTTACGTTAATTCGTACCAAACAGCTGTTGATGGGGCATTTTCGATTTGGATCGGCAATTACCCAATTACCCATTTTACTGCTGTGTAAATGGAATGCACCTTTACAATTGGTGTTAATAGCCTATTCGCTCATTTACCCAATTTACTATGTTACCGTATTTGCCATCATTCGTTGGGGATTTAAAAATAAATTATTGGCTATAATACAACTTGGGTTTTACGTTTGGTTTGCATCGGATACGTTTTATTGGATGCAATCTGAATTGCAACAAGGCATCAGTGCTTTATTACTGTTTGTAGCAGCGATAACTTATTACCAGCAACAGCAAAAGAAAACGCTGGCTTGCTTACTCTCACTAATAGGCATTCCATTCTTATTTACATTTCATCCATTGATGGTTTTTGCAATAACCTATATAATATTGTATTGGTTCTTTTTTGAAAAGCAAATGAGCTTGATTCAATTAGCTTTTTATTTTGCCGCATTGTTACTTACTTGGTTACTGAAGCAAAAGTATTTAAGCAATTCCTACGACGATTCGCACCAACTGGGTATAAGTAATATCATTCATTATTTTCCGAACTATTATAAACTTCAAAGTTTTAAAAGTTTCATTCATTATTTAGTAGCTGATTACAAGTTGTGGGTGTTGTTCTGTTCAGCCCTATTGAGTTACTTGGCAACCCAGGGGAACAAGAAGCTGGTAGCCTTTGTAGTGGTGTATTGCCTGGCCTATACTATTCTAATTGTTGCTGTATTTGAAGGTGGGGGTGAAAAATTTTACTTTGACAATATGTATTCGTTACTTGGTTTGTTTTTGGCAATACCCGTATTTATGGCTGCTCAACGCCAATGGCAACGATTTACTAAATGGACTTTTGTACTTATTGTAATAACGGTAGTGCGCATTGGTCAAGTATATCAAACCCATCAAGCCTATACCGATCGCATTAAATGGCATCAAGAAGTAATTGCAGATGCGCGTCAAAATCACCTCACCAAAATAAGTATTCCACCGAATGCTAAGCTGGAACATCAACTTAAAATGACCTGGGCAATGGCCTATGAATCGGCTTTATTATCGTCGTTAAATTATCAAACAACGGTTAGTTATTATATGGCTTATGCGCCTATGACTACCGATAGTATACTACACTTCAATGCGGCAGCACCAAATAAGGCAGGGCAACTTTTTATAGCACAATTTGAGCAATTACCGCAAACACAATTGCCGTCTTCCTATTATCAGTTTTCGAATGCTGCTTATGTAGTGGATTCTACTTTGGCTTTAAAGGCTTTATCGGAGGTTTCTGCAGCTAAGCACTAAAGTTATTCAAAACAAAATTATCTTCGCTTCAAATTCGCAGCACTTGAAAATTGCCGTAAATACACGATTGTTACTTAAAGACCGATTAGAAGGTATTGGAAGATTTAGCTATGAAACCTTGAAACGTTGCGTACTCAATCATCCGGAACACGAGTTTCATTTTATTTTTGATCGTCAGTTTGATGAAACCTTTATTTTTGCCGATAATGTAGTGCCTCATGTAATTCCACCACAATCGCGTCATCCGTTTTTATGGTATGCTTGGTTCGAATGGTCTATTCCGCTGTTGTTGAAACGTATTAAACCGGATTGTTTTTTATCGACAGACGGATATTTATCGTTAAGTACAAACATCCCTTCGCATTTAACTATACACGATATAGCTTTCGAACATTATCCAGATGCGGTACCGTTTTGGGTAAAAAAATATTATCGACATTATGTTCCAAAATTTGCAGCGCAAGCTAATCGAATCGTTACCGTG
>JAHEYX010000136.1 GCA_023251415.1 Chitinophagales bacterium | reverse complement strand
TTTTAGTAACAATGCCGCCTCTATTGCGGCCAAACCTTTACTCATCACCATTTTGTTAAGCACTTTTCTATTGGCCTTAACCACAGGCGATGCCCGTCACCTGATCTCCTTCTACCCTATCGTAATCATTTACGGATTTGATTATTCAAAATACTACAGCACCAAACACAAGCAGTACCTTTTGTACAGCCTCATTGCTTTTACCTTCTTAGCCATCCTGGCTTATTTGATTTTAAAAAGCCGCTAGTATTTTTCTATTTAAAAAATTGCACTATTTTAGCAGCAGTGATTTAGAAAATGGTGGGTATGAAAAATGTGATGTTGCTTTTGTGCAGTTGTTTTTTGTTATGCGGCAGTGTGCTTGCTCAAACTGATTCCGCTTTTATTTCCAATGAAGTAGAAACCTTAATCGAAAGCCAGGCCTCCGATGCGGAGCTGAAGCTGGATCCGGATTTGCCCGATTTGCAGCAATTTCGTTTACACCCCTTGCCTTTAAATTCAGCCACTGCAGAGGAACTGAGTTTGCTAGGCTTATTAACGCCTCAACAAATTCAAGCCCTTATCACCCATCGCGAACAGTACGGGCCTTTTCTACTGATTTATGAATTGCAAACCGTACCGGGTTTCAATACCACCCTCATCAAAATAATACGCCCTTATATCAAGCTCAACAGTACTATCAACGATCAGCACATTCCTTTACGTCGCTTACTTTTCAACGGCAATTGGAAAATCATTACCCGCATTCAACAACCGCTCGAACTTAGTAAAGGCTTTCAACTGCCCGATTCGAGCACCGGAACAAGCTATTATGTAGGCTCACCCCAACGCATTTACAGTCAGTTTCGCTACAGCTATCAAAACCGCCTGAGCTATGGTTGGATAGGCGATAAAGATGCCGGCGAAGCTTTTACCAAGGGCAAACAAATCAAAGGCTTCGACTTCAATACCGTACACTTGTTTTTCCGCACCAATACCTGCTTTACATCCGTGGCCCTGGGCGATTACGAATTGCGCTTCGGACAAGGACTTACCCTCTTTACCGGCTTCGCGGCAGGCAAATCGGCTTTGGTTTTATTGGCTAAAAAATCGGGTATTGGTTTAAAGCCTTTTACCTCCGCCAATGAAAGCAATTATTTTAGAGGCATCGCCACCACTATTACTTTGCACCGACTTCATTTTATCCCTTTTCTATCACTAAAAAAAACAGATGCTACCCTACTTACTGCTACCGATACCTTGAGTAATGCGGATGAACAGCTTTATGCCGGTAGCAGTACCGAAAGCGGCTATCACCGTACTCCTACCGAATTGCAAAACAAAGGCAGCAATCGTTTACTGCAAGGCGGTTGTTATACCTATTGGGAAACAAGCCGCTTGCATTTGGGACTTAGTCTGGTAGCCCATCGATTTGCTGTTCCTTTTCTGCCCGGCACTGCGCCTTATCAACGGTACAAGTGGTATGGCCAACAATTGTTGCAAGAAGGTTTGGATTATGCCTGGGTATACCGCAATTGGCAATGCTTTGGCGAAATAGCCGCTTCGCAACCCGGAGCTTTTGCTTTGCTGCATGGGGTATTGATTCATTTCGATCCGAAAGTAGATGGGGTGCTGCTTTACCGCAATTATTCGCGCAGCTACCAATCGCTGAATACCAAAGCTTTTGCCGAAAGCAGCAGCCCGCAAAATGAAGAAGGCCTTTTCATTGGTTTGCAACTAAAGCCCCGTCCGCGTTGGCAAGTAAGCACTTATATTGATTGTTACCGTTTCCCTTGGCTTAAATACGGAGTGGATGCCCCTTCAGGTGGACAAGATTTTTTACTACAAGTGACTTATGCGCCCAATAAAACCACCGAAGCTTATGTACGCTTCACTACTAAATTGAGCGAAGCCTCGCCTAGTGCCGAAACAGCACATACCGGTATTGGCGCATTGTACACCAAACACCTGAGCGGCTTACGTTTGCAACTTACCCAAGCCGTTAGTACTTACCTGACCTTTAAAGCCCGAACCGAACTACGCAACGTGAGCCGCTTGCCCCTTGCCGAAGCGAAAGGCTGGGCCGGTTATTGCGAATTGCATTACAAACAAATGGGCAAACCTTTGCAAGTAACCGCCCGCTACCTCTACTTCAATTGCAGCGATTACGAAGCCCGCATCTACACCTATGAAAGCGATTTATTGGGCAGTTTCAGCATTCCGGCTTTAAGCGGCACAGGCTACCGCGCTTATTTGCAAGTACAATACAACCTGGGTCGACACCTTACTTTATGGATACGTGGCGCCACTAGCATTTACCCCGATCAAAACAGCACCGGCAGCGGATTAGATTTGATTAATCGCAACCACAAAAGCGAGCTGAAAGCACAGCTCCGTTTACAGTTTTAAAAACGACCTGCCCTATTGTCACCTAATACTAAGCGAAAATTAAATTTGGCAGAGATAATTGGCGATTCTGCCATTTTTTCGTTGTTTTTAGGGTAAAATTTGCGTGGCACAAACATTGAAAAGACTAAGCCGCAAGGCAAAACGGTACACTAAACCCCAAGGCTTTGCAAACAACACGAATCAAACAACAAAAACCAATTATAAACTTCAAACAACATGGGAAAAATTATCGGAATTGACTTAGGAACAACCAACAGTTGTGTTGCCGTTATGGAGGGCAATGAACCGGTGGTAATTGCAAACGACGAAGGTCGCAGAACGACGCCTTCTGTAGTTGGGTTCTTGGCTAATGGCGAACGTAAAGTAGGCGACCCTGCTAAACGTCAAAGCATTACCAACCCACAAAATACCGTTTATTCAGTTAAACGTTTTGTAGGTGCCCGCTTTTCAGAATCAAAAGTAGAAGCTGCTAAAATGCCGTACAAAGTAATCGGCGGCGACAATGATGCCGTTAAAGTAGACATCAACGATCGTAAATATTCTCCACAAGAAATTTCAGCTATCATTTTACAAAAAATGAAAAAAACGGCTGAAGATTATTTAGGAACTACCGTAACCGAAGCCGTTATTACGGTTCCTGCTTACTTTAACGACAGTCAACGTCAGGCTACCAAAGAAGCCGGTGAAATTGCCGGTTTAAAAGTAATGCGTATCATCAACGAACCTACTGCCGCAGCTTTGGCTTATGGTTTAGATAAAGCACACAAAGACATGAAAATTGCGGTATTCGACTTAGGTGGCGGTACCTTCGATATTTCTGTTTTGGATTTGGGTGATGGCGTATTCGAAGTAAAATCAACCAACGGTGATACCCACTTAGGGGGTGATGATTTTGATCAGGTAATTATAACCTGGTTGGCTAACGAATTCCAAAACGACGAACGCGTTGATTTACGTAAAGACCCTATGGCTTTACAACGTTTGAAAGAAGCTGCCGAAAAAGCGAAGATTGAATTATCGAACTCTTCTGAAACCGAAATCAATTTGCCTTATATTACCGCTATGGACGGTGTGCCTAAACACTTGGTTAAAAAATTAAGCCGTGCTAAATTCGAACAATTGGCCGACGAGTTGTTTAACCGCATGATGGAACCTTGCCGCATGGCTTTGAAAGATGCCGGTTATACCACCAACGATATCAATGAAGTAATTTTAGTAGGTGGTTCTACCCGTATTCCGAAAGTGGTGGAAATGGTAGAAAAATTCTTCGGTAAAAAACCTAGTAAAGGTGTTAACCCGGATGAAGTGGTAGCTATTGGCGCTGCTATTCAAGGTGGCGTATTAACCGGCGAAGTAAAAGATGTATTGTTATTAGACGTTACACCTTTATCAGTAGGTATCGAAACCATGGGCGGTGTAATGACTAAATTGATTGAATCCAATACAACCATCCCTACCCGTAAATCACAAGTATTTTCGACGGCCAGCGATAGCCAACCGAGTGTAGAAATACATGTATTGCAAGGCGAACGTCCTTTAGCAAAAGACAACCGTACCTTAGGTCGTTTCCACTTAGATGGTATTCCTCCGGCTCCACGTGGTGTTCCGCAAATTGAAGTTACTTTTGATATTGATGCCAACGGTATCATGAGCATCAGTGCCTTAGATAAAGGAACCAACAAATCGCAAAGCATACGTATTGAATCTTCAACCGGCTTAAGCAAAGAAGAAGTAGAACGCATGAAGAACGAAGCTAAAATGAATGAAGAAGCCGATAAAAAAGAAAAAGAACGTATTGAAAAATTGAACGAAGCCGATAGTCATATTTTCCAAACCGAAAAACAGTTGAAAGAATATGGCGATAAATTGAGTGCCGATAAAAAAGCCGTTATTGAAACAGCTTTAAATGCCTTGAAAGAAGCCCATAAAGCCGGCGACTTGGCACGTATCGAAACCGATTTGAAAGCATTAAACGATGCTTGGATGGCTGCTTCGGAAGAATTGTACAAAGCCATGAACGAACAAGGCGGAGCACAAGGTGCAGCTACTGACGCCGGTGCCGACAACAATGCCGGTTCAAGCGCTTCGGGCAATGCCTCCGATCCGGTTCAGGATGTAGAATTTGAAGAAGTAAAAGACGAGAAAAAATAAGCACCAAGGCCAAGGTAAAGCGCAAGCAAACCCCAACAAAAAAATAAATAGTGCTGAGCGAACTGCGAGGTTTTAATTGGTGAGCAAAGGGCTGTTTCAGAAATGAAGCAGCCTTTTGTGTTTGGGGAGGGGGGGGGATCCGACTATCGATAGTATCAATGAAGTAATACTTCAAGATTCTTTATCGATTAGGGATTAATACTATTGAATATATTTATCAATCATTTGAATTGACTTACTTTCTATGATTGTGAATCATGTGTATTACTTTATTGTCAATATTGTTTCATCACCACTAATATTTCTGACCTTTATTCTCAAAGGTTTCTTCTCGCTTGTAATTTTGCCATCCCAAAAGTTTTTTGATTTTACTCCGTTGGTAATTACATAACCAAGCTTGTCAATTTTTATTTCCATAGTGCTGTGCCACTGACCTTCGGAGTTTTTACAATCAAGTGCAATCAATTCTATTAGCTCTAAGCCTTCTTCGCTGATGTTGATTGGGTTGAATTTTTTGCCTTTGGCAACCGATTGTAAATTTCCTTTTTGATTGTACTCACCGATTTTTTGAATAAGTCTGTCGCTGATGAATTTATTTATTTCAGTTTCGTAGCCATCTTTGGTTTTGGTGGTTTTTAAATCAATAATATCCTCGATAACTACATCGTGGAGTAAATTTTTCAAGTCTTTTAGTTCAACCTCTATTTCTGTGGCGTTGTTGTCTTTAATAAATTTCTCTAATGCCTTTTGGTCGTCAATGTCTATGTAATACACGATTACTTTTTTGGCGTTGACTTCCAAGTTTTGCAATTCCTGATTGATAATGGTGTTGATAGTTGGAATATCTAAAACCTTTTCTTGTGTGTTGAGCAAGTTAGGAACATAAACAGGCACAATGCCTTCTTTGCTTTTTGTAATGGCTCCAAACCAAAAATTGCTGATGCCTTTTACTCCTTTTTGCAAACCCGGAATAAGTGTTGCTAACTTATCCATTGTTTGCTGTGGGTTACGGAATAAACTGACTCCATCCTTGATTTCCAATATTTGAAAATTGGCTTTAGCTTCTTTCAATCGGTCTCTAACGGTTTGAATACTGTTAATGCCAATATCATTATGGATAAACTTTCTGCCCAAATCGTTAGCTACTTTGGCTGTTACACCACTACCACCGAAAAAATCTGCTATTACCATTCCTTCATCGCTACTTGCCTTTATTATTCTTTGGAGTAAAGCCTCTGGCTTTTGAGTTGAATAATCAACTCTCTCTCCTCCCGAAGGATGAACGAAAGCTATATCCCAAACATCGCCAGACAAAACACCTCTTTCATCTCTATATATCTTATATCTCTCTCCCTTTAAACTTTGCCAACGATACATTCTGCCTTCTTCATCTTTTTTATAATTTTCTTTTACTCCTTTTTCTTCATTTGCAGCTTTAACATAAATAGGATTAAATACTTTAGACGCACCTTTCTTAAAACAATATATAATATCGTGCATTTGTTGAAAGTTATTACTTGGTGCAGTCCATCTTCTGTAATTCCAAATGATTTCATTTTCAAAATTTTCTTCTCCAAACACCTCATCCATTAAAATTTTTACATAATGTCCAATATGCCAGTCGAGGTGCATATAAATACTAGCGGTGTCGCTCATCACACTTTTAATCGCCATTAAATTCTCATACATCCAGTTCAAGTAATCTTCCTTCTGCCAAATATCTCCATACATTTTTTCCTCAAATGCTTTGAGTTCGTCAATGTCCATTTCCTGCTCGGCTGCTGCAATTTTTTCAGATAATTTCGGATTTCTACGCAGGTAAACTTTTTTGGCATAATCTGCACCGCTGGCAAAAGGCGGGTCAATGTAAACCAAGTCCACTTTAATGCCTTTTTCTTTCAAGTAAGCACAAGCCGAAATACACTCACCACGAATTACCAAGTTTTCAGAAGGTTTGCCAACTTTTTCCAATGGTTCTACTTCGTAGTAGGACATACCTCTTTTTATACGGTCGTAAACTTTATCGTTTTCCCGGTAACGTAAAACCCTTTGTGTTCGGGTAATGTTATCTATTATCGCTTGTCCTTCAACCGTGTTAGGGTAATATGGAATGTATTTTATTGGCATATTTAGTAGTTGTTTCTAAAATAGTTTAAGAAATATTTATAGTACATTAAAATCTTCCACGATGTTTCATTTTCAAAAGAATCTATCAAGTTATTATCGTTTATAACTTTCAATGGGTTAGCCCTCAAGTATAGTGTAAATATTTCTTTGTAATCATCTATGGTTATAGCTTGAGTAAGTTGATTAATAGTCACATCAGTGCCAGCTAATAAAAACCAAATACGTCTGATGTTTTTAAGTGTTTGCTTGTTTAAATTTAAATGAGTTATAGAGTTATATTGAATACCTTGTTCTTCATAAGTAGTGTCGATGGTGCTGTAAATAGTGCCATCGTGCAGGTACATAATATTATTTTGAATTAAATTGTAGGGAGGTATAAAATCATCTTCCCTTTTCCTGTTGCAACAAGTAAAATATTCTGAGGACTTAAAAGTTATTCCATTGCAAGAAGCAACGATATTGTGATAGGCAATATGGTGTGGAAATGGAGGTGTTACTTGCATTACTGTTGATGGTCTGAAACTTTCTTGCAATACAATATTTTCAGCTAACAGATTGCTTAAATTAAAATAGGGTTGTAAAGCATTTTCTGTATCCACAGAACGAGGAATTATATGTTCCAATTCAGTATGATTGTTATTACCTATTTCTCTGCTGCAATAACAACACACATTGTTTTGCTCTTCTAAACAATATCCTTTCATTGTTGCTTTATTAAACGCACCATCATCGAAGCCTAAGCCTAAATATCTATTTGAATCTTCAAACCATTGCCCATTGATGAAATTAGTAACATAGTCAATGGCTGTTTGATTGTTTTTATTTAAAGTAACCATTGCAATTATTTTTTATTCATTTCAATACGACTGTCAATTTCACTTTTAATGTGAGTGTTGTTTTCGCCTACAATTGCGTACAATTCTTTTTTAATTTTTTCAGCATCTTCAACCCTGCCTCTACTTGCAAGTATTACAATAGAGTCAATAAGGTTATCAATACTGGAAGCTCTATATTTTGCTCCCATAATATCCATTAAGCCAGTTGTATAGTCAATACCATAGATATTTTCTACAGTTTGATTCCAATATTTATTGCCATCATACTCAAGCTTAATTATCTTATTGTTTTCATCTGCTTTGAAATTTGAAATTACCAAAGGCGAATGTGTAGTTACAATAAATTGTATTTTAGGAAATGTTTTTTGTAATCTTTGGAGTATTTCTTGTTGTAAAGTTGGGTGA
>JAHEYX010000135.1:4528-7973 GCA_023251415.1 Chitinophagales bacterium | reverse complement strand
TTATATGTCATTATATAAATTGAGGCTAATGGTTTATAGCTTGAGCGTGTGTTGCTTTGAAACAATCATCTATCGAAATTTTTGAATAAAGATACTAAGTTGCTATGCATTTGCAAATGCTTTGATGTCAGCCCGCATAAGTTTTAAGTACTGTTATCGGTGTTTTTTTCCACATTGGGTCATTTCCTTTAGCTATTCAAAACACATAATTACAAGAATGAAATATGATAGAAGCTCAATTAAAATTGTTATTGTTATTGTCGTATGTAGATGTCTCATTTTATTTTTACGACTAATAAAATATTGATTATCGTCCTCCTTAGTTAATGTGTTAGTGTCTTTTTTCCTCGCCCAAATAGGTCGAATTGGCTTTTCTGAAAAGTCTTCTTCATCTAATATCCAAGCAGCCCTATTTAGGTTATAGTTTATAAAGTCTAAATCCCTTTCGTTTGAAATTGATAATGCTTTAAGTAGTCTAAATTGAAGAATAATACTAATAGCATAAATCAAAGCAATAGCACACAATATAATCCACGTCTCTGAGCATGGTATTGGTCTTTTAACATGAGTATAAATAAAACCAGTTGCCACAGCGATGGCTGTCCAGAGCGAAAAAGATGTTCTTCATTCAATCTGCCTTCTTTTCCATAAGTTGTCTTGATTTACCTTAGCTGCCTCTAAATACTTGCCAGCCTTTTCAATATTTACTTCCATTATTATTCGTTTTAGATGAGAATATAAAGTAATACTTAATTTTTTACAGAATTGAGTTTCTTAAAAATCACTTATAACGTTTTGCAGCTACAAGAAGTTGGCGTTTTCGAAGCTCTAAACTGTCTGCCACCACTGAACTTGATACGAAGCACAAAGCTTCATTTAACCACGGAACCGCCAATTTTTTGTAGGTGCTGTGTGCGCCTTGAATGACAAATATAGTTCTTTTAAATAAGAAAACCCAGTGAGTGTAAGTCTCACAACGCGGAGGTAACGCTCCGAAGTTTAGCAAGTCGCAAGGTGATTGTCTGTGAGGACAACGCTGAAGTAAGCGAGACTGCGAAAGTTTGTACTGACGAACAGAAACGGAATAAGAGGCTATTTAACGTGGATGAGATAACACAGCCTATCTAAGTCCAAAGATTACAAAGGCGTTAACTAGTAGATTCCGCAGGCATAAACAGAAGGGTATTTTGTCTTACCGAGGGAGGTCTCTCTAATCACTATTGATAGAGGAGAGAAGTCAGCAGAGGTCGTAGTAGTAGCAGCAACGAGCCCAATAAATTGGGAGGTCTCACAGCTATGAAGGACTGAACATTAAGTTGTTCCAAATGCTATAAGGATTTCAATTTATTGAATAGCCTTATGTTAAGCGGAACAGTGTAAAATTAATAGAAACAAAGATGATTGAAAAAGTAGTAAACCGATTGAATTTGCGCAAAGCATGTCGCCAAGTAATGTCGAACAAAGGTTCGGCAGGAGTGGATGGTATGCCTACGCAAAAGCTAGAAAACTATCTGCTATTAAACAGAGAACAACTAGTGGCAACAATTCAAACCAATAGCTACTTACCTTCACCTATCTTAGGAATTGACATTCCAAAAAGCAATGGAAAAACCCGATTATTGGGTATTCCAACTGTAACTGACCGTTTACTACAACAAGCAGTTCATCAAGTAATAATGCCGTTGTTTGAAATGGAATTTAAACCAAATAGTTATGGATTTAGACCAAGCTGTAACGCCCAACAAGCAGTACAACAAGCGCAATTAAACATCAATGCAGGGTATCAACATATTGTTGATATAGACTTGAAAAACTTCTTTGATGAAGTAGACCATTGCATACTATTGCAACTGTTGTACAAGAAGGTAAAATGCCCTACCACGTTACGCCTAATCAGAAAATGGCTAAGAGCGCCCATACTAATAAAGGGTCGCCTAGTTAAACGCAGAAAAGGAGTTCCACAGGGCAGTCCATTAAGTCCACTGTTATCCAATATTTTGCTACACGAGTTAGACAAGGAATTGGAGCAACAAAGCTTACGCTATGTACGCTATGCGGATGATTTTAGTATTTACACAAAATCAAAAGCTACTGCTCGAAAAGTAGGCAACAAAATTTATCTGTTTTTACAGAACAAATTGAAGCTACCTATTAATAGAGAAAAGAGTGGCATACGCAAACCCGTACAATTTGAATTACTAGGTTACAAATTGGTACCAACTTATATCAAAGGCGAAAAGGGACAATACCAATTAGTAGTTAGCGAAAAGAGTTGGAAGAATCTAAAACTAAAGGTAAAAGCAATCACTCGTAAAACATCACCCTATTCATTTGAAGAACGTATCGTTAAACTAAAAGAAATACAACGAGGCTAGCTTAACTACTTCCGTATGGCAAGTATAATAGGTAAACTTGGAACTATTGACAGTTGGATACGCAATCGACTCCGATACTGTATATGGACAGATTGGAAAAAGCCTGAGCGTAAGAGAATTAATCTAATGCGTCTAGGAGTAGACCAAAACCATGCTTATAGTTGGAGTAGAACACGAAAAGGTGGATGGGCAATTGCACAAAGTCCGATTCTAACAACCACTATTACACTTGCTCGTCTAGCAAAACAAGGTTACGAATCATTGCTTGAACACTATTTAAAAGTAGCACCACAATTTAATGAACCGCTGTATACGAGAACCGTACGTACAGTGGTGTGAGAGGCGTATCCCTACCTAATTTTGGGTAGGGGCGTCTACTCGATTAGCTGCTGCCCGATTCATTATTGGGTCATAAATTTTTCAAGTGTCTCGATATTTTTTTTTCACTTGTGTCATGTCCATAATTTTTGAGCCTACTTCTACTGCTTGTCGGTAGAAAGGCAAAATAATTTTTGGAAAATTCCTTTGCTTAAACCCATTTGTTTCTGCAATCATTTTCTTTAAGCGGATGTCACCAAACTTTACTAGTAAATGCGTTGCTCTATAAATTTCGTTTGCATCTCGTCTGTCTAGTATTTTATCAACTAAATTTTGAAACTCCAAATCACTTCTATTTATGTCTTCCTTATTTTCGTATCGGGTTAGTGATTCTTGAATTTCTATTGTTTCAACATTAGCAAAATTTATTCTTATGTTATGTCCTGCCCACATGTCGTATTTCTCGTCATACCACACTCCTGAATCATGCCACTCACCATAAAATTGAACTGAATTTTTTATTCTGAATCCTTTAAGTCCGTCCTTGGAGCCTAATATTGTGGCTTTACATGGGTCGGGGAATAATGCATCTACCTCTTTGTCGGTTTGATATGACTTGAAACTTTCTAAATGTAATTTCTTAAATGCGTCAAAGAACAGGATTATGTTATCAATCTTTGGATATAGAAACTCAGCTATATTAAAGGAAGATTGTCCGATACCCGCAATCCGAATTGGTTCGGAATCGTGAA
>JAHEYX010000135.1:0-4518 GCA_023251415.1 Chitinophagales bacterium | reverse complement strand
TATAGTGGTTTTCTTCAAAAAAAGAAATGATATTTGGTTTTCCTGCATCGTCCAAAAGCTCCACCAAAAAATCTTGCTTCTCTCCAATTCCTAGAAGTCGTTCATATTTCTTTGTTTTCCAAAAAAGGTATGATGAACCTTTGTAACCCAATTTTATTTTGCATAAACTTCCAAGTGTGTTGTAGAAGTCGCTGTTCTCAAAAAATGTGGAATAGAGTAAAGTTCCTATTCTTGTTTTCTCTTTATTTGAAAACTGAATATAAAGTCTTTTATAAAATTCAATTGCATCAAACCATTCATGCAAGTTGGTTGACAGTTCTTTCGCACCCATACCCGTATAGTTGATGAGTGTCTGAACAAAATCAAACTCCTTCTTTTGCTTTGCTTCGTCAAAAAGAGTAGTCAAGTCGTTAAGCGTTTCTTTCATTGTTTTAGTTTTTTGGTGCATAATCACTAAGACCCCAAGTCCGCCAAAATGCACCATAAGCACAAATCTGCTTTTGCTTACTTCTCTCCCAAGGTGAACCGTCACAATGATTGTCTGTAATGTCTCCTTCAGGTGAAAGTTTGCAGAAATTTTGTAAGTCACACTTCTTGATGCCCAATTCGTATAAATAAAATATTTCTCTTATTGCTGCAAAACGGTCAATGTGAATGTCTGTTCCATGTAATTCTTTAGGTGGGTTAAACCAAGATTTGCTATCTAAGTTTACCATTAATGGTGTTCCAAGTTCGTCAAGTAATTGAGCAAATTCAGGTGTATTTGCTTTGCCCTTTTTTATTATTTGCACAATGAAATCTGGTCTGGTTAATCTTATTTCTTGTGCTTTCAATAGAACATACTTAACCCACTTTCTTTCGTTTTCAAAAATATCTGTTGTAAAGTAATCGGATAATTGGCCGATAGCTAAACCCACAGTCCTTGAAAATAAATCCTGTAAAGAAACAGTCTCGGCTTTCGTGTTGTCGTAAACAAAATTATAAATGTCAAGTTCAGATGTTGGAACAAAATCTCTGTCCTTCATCAAATGGAGCATAGTGTAAAAAGCGTCTGCTGGATGATAGACCATTAAACACACATCACAAAGTGAAAAAACATAAAACTGATTGTCACCGATTACAGAATAAATGTGTTTGGCGACAATTATTGCTGCTTTGTAAGGAACATCATCGTGGTCTATTGACGGACTGATACTTTTTTGAGCAATGTGAGCCATTGTCTCAATTATGCAAAGAGCACCAAAATCAAAAGTATCAACAATGCCCGGAGAACTATAGTGATAAACAACAACCTTTCTAAGTTTCTTGTTGTAGGGGGCAGGAAGTTGAACAGATGATTCTTCAAACTGAATTTCTATAAAGTCAAGCTGGTTCATTCCTGGGTTCTGTCCTAAATAAACATTTTGAATATCCTTGTTGAGTGTCGTTATTGAATCGGTTGAATAATCAAAAGGCACTTTAAAAGTTTTGTCATTCTTGTTTTCCAACAATGAATGATTTACATGTTTTATCCTATCAACAACAATACAACAATTCATCAGTCCATAAGTTGTTGTTATGTCTTGCAGAAAATGAATGTATTCATGAAAGAAAGTTGAAAAGGGTGCTTCCCCAAGAATGTTAAGATTGTCCAAATCGAATAAAGTTTCAACACCAAGTTTGAAAAAAGAAGGACAATAATATCCGCGTCTTAAAGCTAAAAAATTGTTGTGTAAATCGTCCATATCAATCTTTGTTTTTTGCAGTCAGTTTCAAGTTGGCATTGTCCCACGGGTTGCAGGTAACTTGTATATACACGCCATATACTTTCGCCAATCTAGCTGAATTTGGGTGGATTGGAGCCAATTTTTGATGTATTATATTGTAAATATAATTTTAATGCATCAAATTACAAAACTATTTATTGCAATAATATTCGTACATTCTCTATTAATATTAACTACTAATAGAGCCCCTTTGGTCTATTAAATCCAGTCATCCCCTTAAAAATTCCGGCTTACGGTTAATTTTCCCTATAAACACCTCTTACATTGCTGTGCAAATTCCCAAGGCACCGTCTGAACTTATTTGGTCACCGTTTGAACTTATTGGGTCACTGCAGTGAGTCAATAACATACCGCGGTATACTATTTTGTTATCACGGTAACTTATTTTGTTACCGTTTGAACTTATACAAGCTACCGTTTAAACTTATTTTGTTACCGCGGTGACTTATTTTGTTACCGTTTGAACTTATATAAGTTACTGTTTAAACTTATTTTGTTACCGCGGTGACTTATTTTGTTACCGTTTGAACTTATATAAGTTACCGTTTAAACTTATTTTGTTACCGGAGTAACTTATTGGGTAACCGTTTGAACTTATTGGGTAACCATTTGAACTTATTAGGTCACCTTTTGAACTTATTGGGTCACTGTGCTGAGTCAATAACTTGTCGATGCCTATATAATGATGACCATTTTTATCTGTTTTAACTATTTAAGCCAATTTCTAAAATCATTTTGCATTAAATTAGCAATCGCTCCACTAAAATGGGGCCAATGCATTAAAATAATGCGTCAAACTGGCAGCAAAGCCTGTTATACTGTCTGCGGAACGTATCAAAGTCTTTGCGGAAGGTTTTGAAAATGCTCCGAACGATTTTGAAAATGCTCCGAACGATTTTGAAAATGATGCGGACGGTTTTAGAAATGCTCCGAAAGGTTTTAGAAATGCTCCGAACGATTTTAGAAATGCTCCGAACGGTTTTAGAAATGGTGCGGACGGTTTTTGAAATGCTGCGAACAGTTTTTGAAATTGAATGCTATACCTTATACTGTATTCAAATTGTTTTAAAAATCATACATGCTTTTTTAAAAATATTTCAATCCGTTTTTAACCCGCAACGGAAAGCCGAGCATGAATATAATATCACGTCTGATAGCGGTTTATTAACAAGCGAATTAGAGGAGGAGGGGGGGGATGCCTTTTTACCTCTGACTAAAGTCGGAGGTTAATGAATACAATTAATACAAGTTCTTTTGAAGCATTAGTATATGTAGCTAATGCACGTTGTTGGGCTAAAGCCCGAGGTTGTTTTCGTTTTATAGTTATTGGTTTCCAAATCACTGATTTGAGCTTGGAAGAAAATATTAGTTTATTAAATGAACTGTTTTTATTGTTAACTCAATCAGCCTTCCCACCAATAAATCATATAATATAACAGGCTGTTATCAATCACAACGCAATCTAAGATTGCAATACGCTCAAGCGTAGTCAGGAGACTACGCTGAACAGAGGAACGTATTCCGGTTCTTCTAACAGAATCACGTCTGATAGCGGTTTATTAAAGGACAAAGTAAAGAATGAAGCTCTAAAGATGGATACGAATTAAAAAAGTTCTTGCGGAGATAAATGTCGGCCTTAGAATTATTTCGTAAATTAATCACGCTTTCGGCTTTATGGGTTGGCCTCAAGCGAAAAGAAACACCAGCGGCTTCTAAACCCGGTTTGGGGAAAAACATCTATCCGCCTTGTTTCTTTTGCCTAAAGCGAAAGTGTAGATTAATCGAAATAATTCTACAGCCTTGATTTTTCTTTGTTACTTTCTTTGTATTAACCCGCCTGCCGACGTACTAAAAATACAATTAGACAATGTAATATACTTTAATCCTTATACCATATTTTATGTTTCGAGGCGGGCAGGGACAAAGAAAGTAAGAATACAGTTAAGAAAACGATATGTTGAACGAGATGATGATGTCGGTTAGTAAAACGAAGCATTAATAACGTGAGCATTGTAAAAATCGAGAATTTATTTTCTGATGAAGTTTTAACGTTTACAACTAGCATTTGTGTTTAATGGACGCAATCAGCCTGTCCGCCAACCATAATATAAAAAATAAAAGATTGGAGGACCTGTCCGCCGATTGTATTTTGGCGGAGAGATTGCTTGCCGCAGCAGCCTGTCCGCCGATATGGAGGACGTAGTCAGCCTGCCTGTCCGCCAACCATAATATAAAAAATAAAAGACTGGAGGACCCGCCGATTGCATTTTGGCTGGGACCCGCCAATTATTGTGTAATTTCATGGTTGGCGGGCAAGGACGTACGCTTAACTTCTCTGAAACATGCTTAATCGCAATTCGACGAACTATATAATAGTACCCTGCCGCTAAGGCAGATCTAAATGTTCTATTTGGCAACTTAATTCACCATTTTACATACCCCTCAACATCTTCCACCTTATTTTATCATAATTTTATATCTTTCACACAAATTTAATGACATGAAACCTGTCGGACTGCTTTTGCTTTGCTGCTTATTTTTACAACCACTTTTTGCTCAAGAAACTTTTCCGGTTAATGGGGTGCACGATCAACGTAACCGCTGCTATGCTTTTACCCATGCTCAAGTAATTAGCGGCACCGGCACTACTTTTACAGATGCTACTTTACTTATTAAAGACGGTAAAATCATTGGCATCGGCACTACTATTACGATTCCTAAAGAGGCTGTTGTGCTCGATATGAAAGGCAAG
>JAHEYX010000134.1 GCA_023251415.1 Chitinophagales bacterium | reverse complement strand
CATTTAACGTGAAATATAACAATACAACAGCTATTCAACAACATTATATTGCATCCCTTGTCGTAACTCAAGATTGTTGTAATAGTGTTCCTTTTGTTGGAACTGTTGATGTTAATCCATTACCTAATCCAACAATTGTAGGTCCTTTTGACTTATGTGTTGACCAAAGTGTATATTTGACTGTCTTCCCAAGTTATGTAAGTTATTCATGGAGCACAGGTTCTACGAATGATTCGATATATGTAACCGGAGGAACAGATGTATTTGTTTATGTTACTGATGCGAATGGTTGTACAGACTCTGCTTCACATCACATAACCGGTCATATCCTTCCGATTGCTGATGCCGGTCCTGATCAAACAATTTTTGTTGGAAATAGTGCTCACTTAGATGGAAGTGCAAGTATGGGTGGCAATGCCTACCTATGGTCGCCTGCATCAACTATTGACGATATTCATATTGTTGATCCTAATGCAACGCCTCCGGTTGATATGGATTATATCTTAACCTATTACAATTCTGCTTTTGGTTGCCAAGATAAAGACACCGTACATATAACTATTAGAGAGTGTGACGCATTACGCTTGCCGAATGCCTTTGCTCCTGGTAGTAATGTAGTAGAAGATCAGACCTTCCATATATTAAATCCGGGTGATTTTTATCGACTGGTTCGTATGGAAATTTATAATCGTTGGGGACAATTGGTATTCGCAACCAACGATAAAAACAGTAAAGGATGGGATGGCAGATTCAGAGGAACAGATCAGGAAATGGGAACCTACATTTACAATGTTGTTGCCGAATGTGGTGGAGGAAGAGTGATAAATCTGAAAGGTGATGTAACCTTATTACGTTAATTTTCTTTAAGTGTAGAAAAGGGCTTATTCAGCAATGATTAAGCCCTTTTTTTATAAAATACCAGTAAACTTTTCTTTAATTTTACGAACTACAAATTGATTCAATGAAAAAAATATTACTCTCTGTTGCTATCTTGCTGCTTGCTAGGATTTCTTCGAATGCACAAACGTATGGTATTCCATGCGCTGACTTGTTTTTCAGTGAATATATTGAGCCGGGGCCCGGTTTTGGCGGAAGCAAAGCTTTAGAAATCTATAATCCTACACCTAATCCGGTTAATTTGTCCGGTTATGTATTGCACATGGTTTCTAACGGAAACTGTCCGGGTGTAAGTTTTGCATTGCCTCCAATCGCTGTTGCCGCAGGGGATGTGTATGTTATTAATAACGGTAATGCAACCGGAGCCACTGATCCATTCATTCAAACACAACGGGATACTGTTTGGACCGGCTTGAATTTTAATGGTAATGATGCGCTCTATCTTATTAATCCGATAGGAGATACTTTAGATATATTTGGTGAAATATGTCTCAATCCGGGATTATATTGGCCGGTGAATACCACCGATTCTTCGCAAAATATTACTTTGATTCGTAACCCGAATATTCACAATGGTGAGAAGAATTGGACTACCATTGGAATGTATCAATGGACGGGTTTACCTGTAAATACATTTGGTAATCTTGGTTCGCATACGATGCTCCCGTGCGGCTTCCCAATTCCTCCGGTTTTATTATTTGATTCAACGGCATTAACATTTAATGAATCAGCAGGTACCGTAATCATCCCATTTAGAATGGCTAATGCGAATGCCTTTCCAACTTCTGTAACAATTAATTTATTAGGATCAGGTACTGCTACTTCAGGTGCCGATTTTGTTTATAATTCACAAACCTTTACCATACCGGCTTATGTTAATGGTTTAATTCTACAAGATACGTTACATATTATTGATGATTTAATTGCAGAACCAACCGAAGATTTGCATCTACAATTAACTGCTGCTTCTAATGCTTTGCTCACCCCACAGTTGTTAATTAATACTACTATTCAAATTAATATCGCAGACAATGATTTATCAGCAACTAATGAGTATAATTTTTTGCAACCAACAATAACAAGTGTTAACGAAGCAAGTACCACTTATTCAATACCTGTGGTAGTAAATGCGGCAAGCGCAGGAGCCTATTCAGTTGACGTAAATTTAGATGCTGTCAATTCAACTGCCACTGCCGGCGTTGATTTTACCTATACCAATCAAACAGTGAATTTTGCTTCTAATGTAGATACGCAATATGTAAGTGTTACCCTATTAGATGATTGTGCTTGTGAATTTTTAGAAAATTGCCTATTTAAATTGGCAAACCCAACCGGTGGAATAAATATTGGCCTAGATTCTATTTATACACTTGCTATTAATCCAAATGATAGCGTACCTGCCATCACTTTTGGAAGTTCAAATTATATTTTTTCAGAAGGTCAATTAAATCAAACCATAGCATTAAATCTAAGTGCGGCTTATTGCGATACTATTTTTGTCGCAGTTAGTGTTAATTCCGGCTCCACTTATCTCCCAAGCCCTAACGCTTGGAATTTTACAGGGCAGGTTATGGGTACAATGGTATTAATAGATACTATTTTACCGGGTCAAACCACCTCTTCAATCGGGATGGATTTCTTTACCAATGGGATGTACAATTATGGCATTGCACAAAATTTTAATTTGGATATCAATTATCAAGACTGTTTTGCCATCGGTGGAATTAGTACTAATTCAACGACTATTGATGTGCTTGATATTGATCCTGCAGATGAATTTAGCTTCGGAACAATTACTGCCAGTCAGCTTGAAAATGTTTCTACTGTTATTGTTCCGGTTACCTTCACTAACTATTATAATTCTACCAGTGTGGTAAATATAAATGTTGTGGGTGGTACTGCAACACAAGGCGTTGATTACTTGCATTCAACTTCCTCATTAACTTTCAATCCCGGAGATTTTATTTTATATGATACCATTACCGTTATTAATGATTTGGTATATGAAGGCAATGAGACGATTCAATTGCAGCTCAGTGTCAGTGGTCCATTTGCACCATCAATACTAAATGGTAATTATACAGACACGATCATTGATGATGAAATTCCATTAAATAACGTGAGTATTAATTTTGCTCAACCTACGTATAATATTTACAATGAATTTGGAGCTACGTATCAAATACCTGTAATGACTTCAGGAAGTGGTCCCGGACCATTTAGTGTTTCCTTTCAATATGACCCTTTAAACAGTACAACCGTAAATGGAAGTGACTTTGTGTTACTCAATCCACAAATTATTAATTTTAATTCAGCGAATGATACGCAATATATTGCCTTTACCATAATTGATGACTGTGTTACGGAGTTTCTTGAAACTGCTGTTTTCACTATAAGCAATCCGGTAAATGCCTACTTGGGACCGGATACAATTTCGACGAATGATATTATTCAAAGCGATCAAGGTCCATTAGTTTTCTTTAATCTGCCGACAACACAAACTGTTTCTGAAAGTGTAGGAACTGATTCTGTTGCAATATATTTATCCAATACTTTTTGTGCCCCGATAACGGTATACTACAGTATTGCCGGCACTGCAACGAATGCTGTTGATTATACAGGAATTGGAGTGTTCGATTCCGTAGTGTTTAATCCGGGAGACTCTATCAAATATATCATCTTTAATGTGGTAGATGATGCCTTAGTGGAATCAACCGAAAATATTGTTTTCTCTTTGATAAATTCAACCAACTCTTCATTAGGAGGAATCACGACTTCTGTAGTTAATATTATTGATAATGATGCCCTCGCACCAGTAGTTGACTATGTAACTACAAATGGTTCTTATATTGAAAGTGCCGGTACAGTTACCGTTCCTGTACAAGTAACTAATATGGGTACCACAGCTGTTTCGGTTACCGCAACTTTAGTGGGTGGTACAGCTAACCTAGCAAGTGATATATCGGGTTCAACCACTCAAACCGTAACATTCCCTGCAGGATCTTCTTCTAACCAAAATATCACCTTTACTATTATTGATGATTTGCTTGTTGAAGGAAATGAACAATTTACCATTGTTTTAAGTAATCCTACCGGTGGAGCTGTTATAGGTGCCAATAACATATTTACTGCAACCATTAATGATAATGATAATGGAGGTGTTAATCCAACTGTTCAATTCCAGAGCTCAACAGTAACAATTAATGAGGGAGTAGCAGTGGTTAATATTCCGGTTATAGTAACAAACCCAAATGCCAATTCGGTTGCTGTTAATTTTACAGTTACCTCGGGTTCCTGTATTGCCGGTTCTGATTTTTTCACTATAACCAACAGTCCATTAACTGTAGCTCCATTCAATACCTTAAATAATATTCAAGTTAATATTTTTGATGATTTGCTAATGGAGAATACCGAACAATTCACTGTAACACTTGGTTCAGCTACTAATGCCAATCTAGGCGGATTAACTACTTGTGTTGTTAATGTAACTGATAATGATTTTGCGATAGGTATTGCTAATCCAACATTTAATGCCATCAGTGTAACGCCTAATCCGGTAGCTAATGACGGAGTTATAACAATCAAGGGATTAAATGGCGCTTCTGCTGCCAGCTTTACCCTTTATACTGTACTCGGAACTGAGGTATTATCAACCCCAATAAATTTAACCAATACCGTAAATTTGAGTCATTGGCCATTAAATGCAGGTATCTATTTGTATACCATTAAAGATGGCAATGGTCGATCAAAAGAAGGGAAAATAATTATTGAATAATAAGTAAGAATAATAAAAAGGGCAATTCTGTAAAAGGAGTTGCCCTTTTTTAATTTAGACAGCCTTCTTTCGTTCTATTTAAAAGCTATTGAACACCATTTTATT
This sequence comes from Chitinophagales bacterium, assembly GCA_023251415.1. GTDB lineage: Bacteria > Bacteroidota > Bacteroidia > Chitinophagales > CAIODY01 > JAHEYX01. The sequence goes on along the minus strand of JAHEYX010000134.1, from coordinate 3,241 downwards.
TATGATAGCTATTAATTTTGGGTATATATTTGCACTTCTCAAAAATCAGGAATGAACTCTACAAATAAATTTTGGTTACCAACCATCATCGCCATTGCAGTTATTATAGGAATTTTTATAGGTACGCGCATTAGTGGCTCATCTTCAAAAGGAGGAATGTTTGAACTGTCCCAGAAGCCTGACAAATTTCAATCTTTATTGAACTTTATCTCCGCAAACTATGTAGACACGGTAAATATTCAAAAAATCAGTGATCAAAGTTATGCTGATTTGTTGCGTCAACTTGATCCGCATAGTGCCTATATTCCGGCATCAGATTTAAAAGGGGTGAATGAAGTTTTAGAAGGTAATTTTGAAGGTGTTGGAATAGAATTTTACGTTGTTAATGACACTATTATGGTGTTAAATGTTATACCTGGAGGTCCATCAGAGTCGGTTGGTATTCGAAGTGCAGATAAAATAGTTAAAATACAAGATTCAACGGTTGCAGGTATAAAAATTACCAACGAACGTATCATTAAAATGCTTCGTGGTCCAAAAGACAGTCAAGTTAAAGTGGGCATAAAACGTGGGCATGCAAACCAATTATTGAACTTCACGATTAAACGCGGCAGCATCCCATTAACTAGTGTTGATGCGGCTTTTATGATGGATAAGGAAACCGGCTACATTAAGGTCAACAAATTTGCACAAGACACTTATATTGAATTTATGCAGGCTTTGGACCGCTTACTGCATAAAGAAAATATGAAAAATTTAATTGTCGATTTACGTCAAAATGGTGGTGGTTATTTGGAATCAGCTACTAAAATTCTTGACGAATTATTAGATAACAATAAATTATTGGTTTATACAGAAGGTCGAAATAAAAAAAGAAACGACTACAATTGCCATAAAGATGGGATGTTTGAAAGCGGTGCCTTGACACTTTTGGTGGATGAAGGTAGTGCCTCTGCAAGCGAAATTATGGCCGGTGCATTGCAGGATTGGGACAGAGCAACCATAGTTGGTCGTAGAACTTTCGGGAAAGGGCTGGTTCAAGAACAATATGAATTAGGCGATGGTTCAGCTCTTCGATTAACAGTTGCGCGTTATTATACGCCTAGTGGACGTTGTATCCAAAAGAACTACAAGAATGGCTATGATGCCTACGAAATGGATTTGCTGAATCGTTATAAACACGGAGAATTTCAAAATGCAGACAGTATAAAATATGCCGATACCATGAAATACCAAACTGCCGGTGGCAGAACTGTTTATGGCGGTGGAGGAATTAAGCCGGATGTATTTGTGCCGCTTGATACCAGCAACAACAATAACTTAATTACCGCTGTTTTTTCGAAAGGATTATTAGCACAATATGCATATACTTATTTTGCTGAAAACGACGCTGCTATTAAAAAATACAAAACCGTAATGGAATACGATAATGGGTTTGTAATTACGGAAGCTATGTATCAGCAATTTTTAGCTTATGTGGTTCAAAACGGCGTAGATAAAGCATTGCTCAAGTATGCCAATCCATCGGCATCCTATATTAAAAACGAATTGAAAGCGTACATTGCCCGTCAACAATGGAAGATGGATGGGTTTATCTATTTGTTGAACAAACAAGATAAAACGGTTCAAAAAGCATTACAGCTTATACACAACAAACCACTTTCATTCAAAAATAGTAAGTAGTTTGCTAATCGACGTGTTATGATAAGAATGTGAATAATTGCCGTTTTTTATTAATAACATACTCAATCTATTTTATACATTTGCGTTTTCAATAAAAAATCAAGTTTACTATGCCTTATTTATTTACATCTGAATCAGTTTCCGAAGGTCATCCGGATAAAGTTGCTGACCAAATTTCTGATGCGATTATTGATGCCATGTTGGCACAAGATCCGCAAAGCCGTGTTGCTTGTGAAACCTTAGTTACTACAGGTCAGGTTGTAGTTGCAGGTGAAATAACTACTAAAGCTCAAGTTGATTATCAAGAAGTTATTCGTGATACTATCCGTAAAATTGGTTATACCAAAGCGGAGTACATGTTTGATGCAAATAGCTGCGGTATTTTTGTTGCTGTTCACCAACAATCTCCGGACATCGCTCAAGGGGTAAACGATGGTGATGGTTTACATAAAGAACAAGGAGCAGGTGACCAAGGAATGATGTTCGGTTATGCATCACGTGATACCGACAATTATATGCCTTTACCATTAGCTATTTCTCACTTATTGTTGGAGGAATTGGCTGCAATACGTAAAGAAGGTAAATTGATGAAGTACTTGCGTCCGGATGCTAAGTCACAAGTTACCATTGAATATGATGATAACAATAAGCCATTACGTATCGAAACAATCGTAGTGTCAACACAACACGATGATTTTGCGAAAGAAAGTGTAATGTTGAAGAAAATTAAAGAGGATGTTATCAAAATCCTTATTCCACGCGTAATGAAACGCTTACCTAAAAAGGTTCAAGCCTTATTTAATAACAAAATTATCTATCACGTTAACCCAACCGGTAAGTTCGTAATCGGTGGTCCACATGGCGATACCGGATTAACCGGGCGTAAAATTATTGTTGATACTTATGGTGGTAAAGGTGCACATGGTGGCGGTGCTTTTAGCGGTAAAGATCCTTCTAAAGTAGATCGTAGTGCTGCTTATGCTACGCGTCACATCGCTAAAAACCTTGTAGCGGCAGGTGTTTGTAATGAAGTTCTTGTTCAAGTAGCCTATGCAATTGGTGTTGCAAAACCTGTTGGTTTGTATGTAAATACCTATGGTACTTCAAAAGTGAGTTTGACAGACGGCGAAATCGCTAAAAAAGTAGAAAAAATATTTGATATGCGTCCGGCTGCAATTATTGAGCGCTTTAAATTAAAGTCGCCTATTTACAGCGAAACAGCTTCTTATGGACACATGGGACGTAAACCGGGTAAGAAAAGCGTTAATGGCAAAACGTATGAAACATTTACTTGGGAAAAATTGGATTATGTTCCTCAAGTTAAGGCAGCGTTTAAATTAGCCTAATATACTTCAAAAAAAAGAGGCCTTATTGAAAAATAAGGCCTCTTTTTTTGCGTTTATGTATAATCTAAAATTCAACCCTCCATTACTATGAAAAACATTTATTTACTCCTCCTTATATGCGTGGTTTTGACTATTCAATCAAGTCAAGCACAAGAGAATGCAATAGCTGATTTGAAGATTGCACCCAACACCTTTTTACTTAATAATCAAAA
>JAHEYX010000133.1:6422-8057 GCA_023251415.1 Chitinophagales bacterium | reverse complement strand
AATGCCAGGAAGAATCATTCAAAACTTGAAAAAGGTACAATCCAGTAATCCTGTTTTTGTTTTAGATGAAATCGATAAAATTGGAAATGAATACCGTGGAGATCCATCTTCGGCTTTATTGGAGGTTTTGGATCCCGAACAAAATTCTGCTTTCTATGATAATTTTTTAGAATTGGAATACGACCTTTCTAAAATTCTATTTATTGCAACTTCAAATTCATTGCAAACTATTCAACCTGCCTTGCGCGATAGACTTGAAATTATTGAATTGAGTGGCTATTGTTTAGAAGAAAAAATGGAAATAGCCAAGAAATATTTAATTCCAAAACAACGGGAAGCTCATGGCTTAAAAGCTTCTGCTGTTCGTATTTCTGTTGCTGCTTTACAATTTATCATTGATTGTTATACCCGTGAAAGTGGGGTACGTGAGCTGGATAGACAATTAGCTGCGGTGATGCGTAATGTGGCTAAAAGTATTGCAATGGAAGAAGAATATGATCCGGCCATTACCGCCGAAAAGGTTACCGCAATTTTGGGCAAAGTCAAATACGACCGCGAATTGTTCAAAGAAAGAAATCCGGCCGGCGTGGCTATAGGTCTGGCTTGGACTTCAGTTGGAGGTGAAATATTATTTATCGAAACTACAAAATACGAAGGTAAAGAAGGCTTGTCATTAACCGGTAAGTTAGGGGATGTGATGAAAGAATCGGCAGCTACGGCACTCAGTTATATAAAAACGAATGCTAAAAAACTGGGTATTGATTCAACTATTTTTGAAAAAAGTGTAATTCATATACATGTTCCGGAAGGTGCTGTGCCAAAAGACGGGCCTTCAGCCGGGGTAACCATGCTAACGGCAATTGTTTCTTTATTAACTAACAAACGGGTTAAAGCCGGATTAGCAATGACGGGTGAAATTACACTTCGCGGAAAAGTATTGCCTGTTGGTGGTATCAAAGAAAAAATACTAGCTGCTAAACGAGCTGGAATGAAGGAAATCATTCTTTGTAAAATGAATCAGAAAGATATAGAAGAAATTAATCCGGAATTCTTGGGTGATTTAAAGTTTCATTTTGTTGATAAAATGAATGAAGTTTTAGAAATTGCATTGGAAAATTAAGTTTAGTAATCATCAAATTCAGCACTATTCTCCTTTTTAATGCTTATCCATGAAAATCTGTACCGGCCTTCTATTGTTTCTTTTCGTTGCAACTTCATTAAAAGTTGAGGCTTTTACTCATCAAGATAGTTTAAGAGGAGGTAATGGTAGCGGTAGAAATTGGTGGAATGTGTTACGTTATAATCCGGATTTGACCATTACTATTGCCAATCAACAAATTCAAGGTAAAAACACCATGCGATTTGGTTTGACGGCCATGCCAAATGACTCTATGCAAATCGATTTGCAAGAACCATTGGTATTGGATTCTGTTCTGTTTTATAAAGTTATTCCCGCTACTGAAAAGCAAAATGAACAGCTAGCTTTTATTCACACTATTCCATTTAATCGCGAGGGTAATGTATATTGGTTATTATTGAAAGAACAACAAACAGCCTTAACGCAATCCAATAGTTTTGAGATGCAGTTCTATTATCATGGCTCACCCAAAACAGCTGTCAATCCCCCTTGGGATG